>NZ_CAWUDL010000069.1:0-35580 GCF_963920945.1 Anabaena sp. CCY 9402-a | reverse complement strand
ACCTATATTCATCAATTCACTATTTTGTTATTCTGTCAATGCGTAAGTCCTATATGATTATGTTTGGTATTTCTAGGTTTTCTCTCGCTGAAGCACCCTATACAGGCTTGTATCTTCTTTTTTTTAGTCAAAAATATTACAACAGAATTAATTCACTAAATCTTTTTAGTACACTTAAAACTTGCTGAATTTCATTTGGTTTTTCTATTGATAAAGCATCAGAACGGGCATATTTTGGCTTTTGTGACTGAACTAGCTTGACAAAAACAAACTCTCTACCATTGACAAGCAAACCAAAAGTTGGTCGTTCAGCATTGGGAGTGTCGAGTATGTAAGCAAGTGCTTGAGGTAGTGCAGATATCACATCAAATTTAGTGTTTTTAGATTCAATAGCAAGTATCCAAAGTCTTCTATTGCCGACTAAAACATCAATACTACCTTTCACAATAATAACACTTTCATCTACAGCAGAAATTTCAGTGGAAGTTTCTGTTTTAATCTCGAAATTTGGTTGATAAAAACCAGCTAAATCAAGTAGTGGAGACAACACAACCATCTTCACTACTTCTTCAGACATGGGGCGGCGTTTAGTTAAATTTGAATAATTACTTTTTACTCGTTCTAAAGATGATTTTTCTATATCCGTTAGTAACGGTAAATTTTCTATCCATTCTGGGAAAAAATTACTATTGGTAACTAACTCTAATCCAAAATTTTCCTCTAGTTCGTAAAGACTTATATCCCGCGTTTGGATTGTTTGTACCATAATTAATTAGGGAATAAGGGATACATCCGTATTATATAGCAGGGATTACTTTTGGGCGATCATTAGGGCGTGGGTGCTTGCGCCATTGCCACAGGAGTCAGCTTCTCCGAAATAGTCACGTCTGATAATTCTTGGTAAAGTTGAGCTAGAAATTGCAAATCCCTCTCTAGCCAACGCTAAGAGGGATTTTGAGTATTGGGGATTTGGTATGGGGTTTTTTGAGTGCTACGTTAAATTACTTGCTTTCTCAACTGCTTGCTTTAACTCTTCAAAGGTAATACTACCGTCTTCATCTGAATCATACTGTGCTAGTAAGTCCTGGGGGCTACTGGTATTTGTTTCTGATGAGATGACTGCACTTAAGCCAGGACTTAAAAAAAGCTCATGAATGGAGATTTTGCCGTCTTGATCGCGATCTAAGGTATTAAAAAGAGATTGAAGTTCTTGCTCGGTTGACATAAGTTTCTATCTGAATTAATCTTTCACTTTAATATTTCAAAATTAAATAAACTTATATCTTTAGACATAGAAATAGATATCACTGGGGCTGAGATTAGCGAAATGGTACGAACGGTGTCTTGCCCTGGTTTCACGATTGTTGACCTGCTGCCACCGCACATAAGTTAGCCCGTATTTTCTATCGTCTTTGGACAACAGGTAATGTCTATACTTATTGACATAATACGGACGCCCTGCCCCACTCCCCACTCCCCACTCAGCACTCTAAATTGTCGGCTGACGTAAATGCCAAGCAGTCGATTGCTCATAAGCATAGGCTACTTGTAGTAGTTGGTCTTCTCGCAGGACTTTGCCGATGAGTTGCAAGCCGATGGGTAATCCTTGGTCATCAAAACCACAGGGAACGCTGATTCCTGGTAAACCAGCAAGGTTTACAGGAATAGTCATCAGATCATTCAAATACATACTTAAGGGGTCAGTAGTTTTTTCCCCGGCTTTAAATGCTGTGGTAGGTGCAGTAGGAGTTACCAATATATCAACAGTTTCAAAGGCTCTTTCAAAGTCTTGTTTAATCAGGGTACGGACTTTTTGTGCTTTCAGGTAGTAGGCATCATAATAGCCAGCAGAAAGGGCGTATGTGCCAATCATGATGCGGCGTTTAACTTCTGTACCAAATCCAGTAGCACGGGTAGTTTTGTACATAGACAGGAGATTATCCGCATCCGGCGCACGCCAGCCATATTTCACGCCATCGTATCGGGCTAGGTTGGCTGATGCTTCTGAGGGGGCGATGATGTAATAACTAGGTAAGCCATAACGGAAGTTAGGACAGGAAATTACATGAATTTCTGCGCCTAAACGCTGTAGTTGCTCAATGGCTTTGGTAACAGCTTGTTCGACGACAGCATCTAAACCTTCGCCAAAGGTTTCTTTGATGATGCCAATTCGTAGTTTACCTCTAGCTTTCAGGTCTGGTTTTAAACTAGCTGCGTAATCCGGAATTTCAACTTTCAGGCTAGTGGAATCTTTCGGGTCATAACCTGCGATCGCATTCAATAATATCGCGGTATCTTCTACTGAGCGTCCAAAGGGGCCAATTTGATCCAAAGATGAAGCGTAAGCCACTAAACCATAACGGGAAACCAACCCATAGGTCGGCTTTAGTCCCACCACGCCACAAAAAGACGCAGGTTGGCGAATTGAACCTCCGGTATCAGAACCCAGCGCAACAACGCATTCATCGGCGGCTACGGCTGCGGCTGAACCTCCAGAAGAACCACCAGGAACTCTAGACAAATCCCAAGGGTTCGCTGTGACTTGATAAGCAGAATTTTCGGTGGAACTACCCATTGCAAACTCATCTAAGTTGGTTTTGCCAACAATTACAGCCCCAGCATCAATCAATTTTTGTGACACCGTTGATTCATAAGGCGGCACAAAATTTTCTAAAATCCGTGAGGCGCAAGTAGTGGGAATCCCTTTAGTACACATATTATCTTTTAGACCCAGGGGAATCCCCGCCAGCAGCCCAATTTCTTCGCCAGCAGCAATTTTGGCATCCACAGCACTAGCTTGCTCTAACGCTTTTTGTGCCGTTACGTGTAAGAAACTGTGCAATTTTGGCTCTAAAGCTTGAATACGGTCTAAAGCCTCTTGGGTGATTTCAACGGCAGAACGTTCTTTTTTTACTAGTTGTTCGTGCAGTTCGCGGATGGATGCCATGATTACTCTCTTAGTGACTCAAGTCACTGATTTTAGTACATATTGATGGGGACTGGGAATTTTAGATTTTGCGGAAAGTTCTGTAGGCGGGTTTCCCGCCGTAGGAAACTTTTCAAGACGGATTTTAGATTTTGGATTGAATAATCTAAAATCCACTCATTGAAAAGCTGGGGATTAGGGATTGGGGAAATATCTTATATTAGTATTCTTCCTTGTCTGTCTGCCTAGTCTAAAATTCTTTGTATCACATAGACTTATAGATTCTCTCATCAGGGTTAAAGAATATGGTTAAAATTATTACTCGTAAATATGTAGGTAAAGAAAATGTCTACGATATAGGAGTTGAGCGTGATCACAATTTTGTGATCAAAAATGGGTTAATTGCTTCTAATTGTTTCAATAAATCACACTCAACTGCCTATGCCTATGTTACTTACCAAACAGCATATCTGAAAGCTAATTACCCACTTGAATATATGGCTGCACTGCTGACGGCTAACAGTGGTGACACAGACAAGGTGCAGAAATATATCTCCACCTGTATGAGTATGAATATTCAAATAGAACCACCAGATATTAATCGCTCTGGGGTGGATTTTACACCAGTGGGTGGAAAGATTTTATTTGGGTTTTCGGCTGTGCGGAACGTCGGGCAAAATGCGATCGCGGCGACTCTCGAAGCACGTAACGAGGGAGGCGCGTTTAAATCTCTGGCTGATTTTTGCGATCGCGTGGATCTTCGCACTGTCAACCGCCGGACTTTAGAATCGATGATTTACTGTGGAGCTTTTGACAAAATTGAATCAAATCGTCACCAATTAATTCAAGATTTAGAATTAGTTTACGAATGGGCGCAATCCCGTGCTAGAGATAAGGCATCAGGTCAGGGCAATTTATTTGATTTATTAGGTGGACTCTCTTCTAATCATGATAAAAAAACTAATAATGCCTTTGAAACTGCACCAAAAGCTAAACCCGTAAATGACTATCCGCCCCAGGAAAAATTGCGCCTGGAAAAGGAATTGTTAGGTTTTTACGTCTCTGATCATCCACTGAAAGCCTTAAGGCAAGTGGCATCACTTTTGACACCAATTAATCTATCACAACTTGGTGAACAAAGAGAAGACACAAAACTCTGTGTTGTTGTCATGCTTAACGGTGTGAAAAAAGTGATGACAAAAAAAGGCGATCCAATGGCAATTTTGCAAATAGAAGATTTAACATCTCAAACTGAAGCCGTAGTCTTTCCCAAAACTTATGAACGAATCAGTTTTCTGTTACAAGTTGATGTCAGATTAATTATTTGGGGAAAACTAGACCGCCGTGATGAACAAATTCAATTAATAGTTGAAGATGCAGAACCCGTAGAAACAGTACAAATGGTAATGGTGGAATTAAATCCTCAACAAGCAGCAAATATTGAAGAACTACATCGCTTGAAAACAATTTTACAGGAACAGTCAGGCGATAAAGAAAAGTCAAAAATGCCCGTAATAGGAATTATACAAACTGAACATTCTCGTAAATTAGTCCGCTTAGGGTGGCAATTTTGCGTACAAGATGCACGTATCACCGTTCAAGCTTTACAAAATGCCAGATTCCCAGCACACCTGAGGCCTTTGATTGGTGGGTAAGAAGAAACAGTACCGCTTCGCGGAATCCGCAGGGTGCGGTAGGGGAGAAATACGATGCCGAATGCCCAGTATATTACCGTAGCAGTCATTAGAATTAATACTTTTTTTAGTTAGTTATGCGGATGATGATTTCCTGTAGTAAGTAGTATCTTTTTATGCCATGACAACTTCGGCAAGAGGTAGGGGAAGGAGCTAAAACTTAATGATTGCTAATGATTTAAGTAAGTTTGTGTGTTACTGCAAAAAAATTCAACCCCAAAACCAAGAAGAAATTAAACAATTTTTTGAAGGGGTGATTGTATTTCCCTACGACAAGGAACTACTTTTGCAAGCTTATCTATTTTTGAATATCCGTACTTTGTTTCCTTCTTGCTATGAGTTATTGTTGTTTGAAAAGTCTCCGATCGCAGACTATACAGACTTAGGAAAGTGTGATTTTGTCTATCTCACATTTCAAGGTAATTTGTTTTTAGTTGAGACAAAATTTATCGATACAGAAGCAACAGGAGCAACAGAAAGAAAACGCAGAAATAAGCATAGAAATAAAGTATTTGAGCAAGTAATTACTTTAAAAGGCAGATTTAGCCAATATTGGGATATTCATCCTGAACAGTTGGAATGTGGAGTTTTTACTACAGATTCTGAGGTTGATTGGCGAGGCGATTGTGTTAATGTTGTGACTAAATCTATATCTATAGATAATCTCGAAAAATGGCGAAGAAATTATAAGAGAATTCACTAATATTGGGTGTAGAGGTGTAAGGAGGTAAATTCAATACCCTATGCCCAATCTTAATTGATTATTAACTATTAACAACTGACTTAGCCGATCGCAACACTGCATCAAGTAAACCAGGAAACAGCACTTCTAAATCTTCTCGCCGCAATATGTTGATGTGTTGTGTTCCTTCCTTGCGACTCAATACTACCCCTGACTCGCGCAGAATCTTAAAGTGATTCGACATGGTAGACTTGGCGATCGCAAAATCAAAGTCTCCACAGCACTGCTCACCCTTGGTTGCTAGCAAACGCACCATCTCTAGCCGTACAGGATCGCCTAGCGCATACAACACTCCGGGTAACGTAATATCTTTTCGGTCTGGATGATATAAAAATTTCATAACTTGCATTATCTCTTAAATTGGCTTATATTTTTATTATTCGATAATGTCGAACTACAGAATTAAATCAGGGAGGCAACTATGTCATCCGTCATAAATGTTACAGAAGCCACATTTAAACAAGAGGTACTCGATAGTGAAGTTCCAGTGTTAGTGGATTTTTGGGCCCCTTGGTGTGGCCCTTGTCGGATGGTAGCCCCAGTTGTCGATGAAGTTGCTACCGAATACGTAGGTCAGGTAAAAGTGGTAAAATTAAACACAGATCAAAATCCCACCGTTGCCAGCCATTACGGAATTCGTAGTATTCCTACTCTGATGGTATTTAAAGGAGGGCGACAAGTCGATACAGTTGTAGGAGCTGTTGCTAAAACTAGTTTGACTAAGACCTTAACCGAGCATATTCAGCAAGGGTAATAGGTGACAGGTGACAGGTGACAGGTGACAGGTGACAGGTGACAGATGACAGGTGACAGATGACAGGTGTTTTTTACTCAGCACAGGCTGAACCGCCCCGCTTCTGCTAACACCACTCACCACTCAGCACCGGCTAAACGCCGCGCTACCGCTAACACTACTCAGCACTCACCACTCACCACTCTTTCAAAGCGTAATCCTAATTAAATCAGAGGAGAATCTCATGAGTACAATCACTAAAACTCAACCTCTAGACGTACCCAAGGCTATTGTTCAGCGTCGCTCAATCAAAGCTTTTAAAACAGACCCCATAGCACCAGAACTGCTGAAGCAACTAGTAGAGTTGACCGTAGCTGCACCCAGTAGCTTTAATATGCAAGGCTGGCGGATTGTCTTAGTTCAAGACGAAGCCCAAAAGGCGGCTTTATCAGCTGCATCTTGGAATCAAAAACAAATTATTGAAGCACCAGTGACCTTTGTGTTTGCAGCCGATCCCAATGCTGGGGAAGACGATTTAACCGCAATATATGAAAAGGCCTTGCAAACTGGTGCATGGAATGAAGGTACAGTAAATTATTTTAAAACTGCTATTCCCCAATTCCAGGCAGGTTTGGGAGACAAACGCCGGGAATATGCCATTAAAGACGCTATTATTGCTGCTACTCATTTAGTTTTAGCAGCAGAAAGTTTGGGACTATCTACCTGTTTTATGAATGGTTGGATTGAAGAGAAAGTCAAAGAAGTAATTGGTGCGGCGGACGAGTCTGATTTAGCGATCGCAGTTTTAGTTCCTGTAGGTTATGCCGCCGAACCCCGTCTAGATCCCGGTCGTTTGCCATTATCCTACAACGTCTTTGTAGACAAAATTGATACCCCCTATCAAGGGTGAGTTGTGTAAGCGTTAGCGCGGATTCTCAAAATTGGGGGGAAAATTGCGATCGCTCATTTCGATTGGATACCCCTAAAAGGTAATGTAGCCGAAGCCAAAGAAAAACTGATAGAGGCGCATATTCCCTCTCTAACCAGGAGATATCAGCATGATTGATCTATATTATTGGACAACTCCGAACGGTCACAAAATTACCGTCTTTCTAGAAGAAGTTGGCTTACCTTACAACATCATTCCTGTGAATATTGGTGCTGGAGACCAATTTAAGCCAGAATTTCTGAATATTTCGCCCAATAATCGCATCCCGGCAATTGTTGACCATGAACCAGCCGGAGGGGGTGAGGCGGTTTCTATATTTGAATCAGGTGCTATTTTGTTGTACTTGGCGGAAAAAACCGGGAAATTGATCTCGCCAGATATTAGGGAGCGAGTAGAAGTCTTACAATGGTTATTCTGGCAAATGGGGGGCTTAGGGCCAATGGCCGGACAAAATCACCACTTTAGCCAATATGCACCTGAAAAAATTGAGTATGCTATTAACCGCTATGTTAATGAGACAGCACGTTTGTATGCAGTGCTAGATAAGCGATTAGCAGACAGAAAATTTGTAGCTGGTGACTATTCAATTGCAGATATTGCTGCCTATCCCTGGATAGTACCCTATGAACGCCAAAGCCAAAATCTGGATAATTTCCCCAACTTGAAGCGTTGGTTTGAAGCAATTAAGGCACGTCCAGCAGTGATTCGCGCCTATGAGAAGGCAGAAGCTTTTAAAAATCAAGCATTAGATATCGAAAAGTCGAGGAATGTGTTGTTTAACCAGTCAGCTAATACAGTGAATATGACTGCCAAATAATCATTAACTTGTTGAAGATTCAGAACCCCAGTTTTTCGAGAAGCTGGGGTTCTTGGTTATTACGAATGATTTAGGATTTAAATCTCAGACTTTTCTCTAATACAAATAACTCGGTTATTACGCCATATATTAATGTATCTGCCTAATTTAAACTGAGATTTTATGTATTCCCGACCAAATAAAACATTTAAAAAATCTACTGCTGATTCATCCACAACCAATCCCTTCGCACCACCCCGCATGGTTGTTCAGCCTTTAGTTGAAGCAGCAGCACCAGATTTACAAAGTTCTGACGCACAGGCCAAGCAAGTTGCTAGTAGCTTTCCTGATATCTCCAGGTTTACGTATAAACCTGATCCGTCATCGCCGCCACCAATTCAAATGCAGATCGTGAATCAGCCAGGAGAGCAGAATGAACAAGCGGCAAATCATGTCAACTCCTTCACGGTTTCCCAGACTGGAGGCGAAGTCTTACAAAGAGCTTATGAGTTATGTTCACAAACTGATGTAACACCCAAACAAGACCACAGAGCGAAAGAGGTATATGTCCAAAATATTCAGGGAACACCATTAGGAGCAGCAGCAAACTCACCTACAGCTGCGGGTAATCCATTCGGTTGGACAGAACTGCACGCTGCGGGACATACTTTGGCCAATACTGGTAGCAATAACTCCCACTATAATGCAGTACGTATGCACCTGTGGAACGGTCGCCTAGGAGGTCCAGGTAATGAGTCATGGAACTTAGCACCAGGCCCGGCTAAGGTTAATAGCATGATGTCAGCAGGGCCGGAGACGAGTGCTAAAAATCTGGTCGAAGCAGGTGAATCGATTTGGTTGAAAACTAATGTTTCCTACTTGAACAACTCAACTAATGCCAACGATTTCACATCCGTCGTTCCCAATCGGATAGATATGGCGTGGGGGGTGATGGGTAACACAGCTTCAGGAACTTGGGGTACTGATATCCAATTGCCAGTTGCACCACTCCAGGGACAAGCAGCACAGGAGTACAAAGATTGGCCTCAAAATCAGGCTGCTGACTTAGTAAATAAGCTAAATCAAACAGGTATAACAGATCAGATCCGCGCTCAAGCTTTCGACCTAGTCCAGTATGATGAACTGAAGTGGTCAATTATCCACAATTTCCCACAGATATACCTGGGTATGGAAGAGAAGACCAAGGGCGCGATCATCAAAGCGATGCCTAGTACGGTGCTAGATGACTTTATGAAGAATAGTCTGAAGGTTATCACTAGCGCGGAACTCTTTGTACAGGAGATTATCTTACCGTTGGTAGCAGTATCAGAGAGCATAAAAGCACAAACTCTGTTTTCAACCCTGCTCAATCAAACGGAACAAAGGAAGGGTATCATAGCATACAAATGGGATCTACTCCAACATCTGGGTGCGATCGCCGAGAGCTTTGCCAAGACCGATTGGACAATATTTAACTATCTTCCAAATGCGGCTAAAGCCAACTTACTTAGCCAATTAGAGCAGAATAATCAAATCAATACGTTCCTCAGTAACCTGACCAATAAGCCAAAAAGAAAGGAATTATTTGACCTTTGGGCAAATGAGGCAGGAAAAGGTGGCTCACCACAGCAGAAGTTTGATTTCATCGATAGTAAAACGAATTTGGATGCTCAGTACAAAGATGAGTATGAAAGCACAACAAACCTAGAGGCGAAAGCATTAGAGTATATGCAGGGTCGCTCTAAGCGTTCTAAAAAACCAATATTTAAGCCTAAGAAGGAGGACAAAAATAAAACCTCCGGTGGGGTCAAGAAGAGAACCCCTAAAAAGGTAACAATCAAATCCAAGACAAAATAATCACAGATAGAGTCAGCATAAAATGACAAGCACCTACCTCAATAAGATACAGGAACTGATTCGCTCTTTAGAAGCGATGCCGAATCTAACGGTGTGTAATGCAGAAATTGCCCCACCTGCAACAGATGCAGCTATTGCTACTGCTCGCAATTATGCTGCATATCGACTGCCAGCAGGAGTGGAGGAATTCTATCAACAGATGAACGGCTTGCGTTTGGAATGGGAATATGTGGGCGAAGTACCTGATAACCAAACCCCAGATAGCGGAGCAATTCATTTGCTACCGATAGAACGAATATTTGGTAGTTGGAAGGATGTGACTTGGTTTGATGACTTTGAAGGAGGAGACCGATTTAAGGCGGTGAAACCCTTTGACCTTTTCCAATCAGAAGCTTGTGCGGCATTCTACCAAGAACCGGATGCTGCTCCACAAGATGCAGTCTATTTTCATTACTTTGGTGAGGATCTGTGTGCAACCGGTTATTCTTTTATCGAATATATTGATCGCCTCATTAAATCTCGCGGTTACTTATATTGGCAGTTAAGCCTCTGTGCAGATACCCAGAAGAATTCTGAGGTGCGCCAATTCCGAGAACGAATGCCTATCCTCTTCCCTGACTTTTCTGCTGACGCATTTGTACCACGCACATCACATCAATAGCAATTACTCGTTAGCCTGATTCATCTATCCTATTAAGGATAATATGCTTTTCTGTGGTACTAATTCACCATTAAAAATATTTCTGAATATTGTGTAAATGGTCTGAATATACAGTCTGTTTTAATACTGAATTCTGCTGTATGATTCTACTTTTTGATTGTAATACTTATATCTCTAGTATGGTTCAAAACCTTATGTATCCTTGTTACGGTTGCTAATGAAATTAATTACAACCGCAATCATTATGGCTTCTACACAAACCAGCGATCCAACTATTCGCGAAAATGTCCAAGCGTGGCAGAAATTGGATACAGACGAACAGCTTGCTTTGTTTTGGTTTATTTACACAGAAATGGGAGATGCTGTTACACCAGCCGCCCCTAACGCCAGCACTGTTTCTCCAGAAATTGCCGAGGGCTTATTTAATCAAGTCAAAGACTTAAACCATGAACAACAATTACAGTTACAACGTGACTTGATTAACCGTGTAGATAACCAAGTTAGTCGTCAATATGGCTCATTAAGTGATACCACAAAATTACTATTTTGGTATCGTTTAGCCCAAGGTATGGAAAATACTACTATTGTGCCTATGCCGCCTGAATATGAACTTGGTTCTCAAGCTAAACGATTATTGGATAAAATCAAAACATTGTCATTTGAAAAGCAGATTACTGTTTTCCGTGATTATGTTTCCCCAATGGGTGCTGAACCAAAACCTGGTGCTGAGATTTAAATAAGTGTAGAGATGCGTTAGCGTAATTTCGCTTTTCAATAAATCTGAGTAGTAAATAAACACAGAGTAGAAATCACAATTCTGCCTCTGTGTTTACTAGGTTGCTCTTTGGGTTAGATGCACCCAAAAATCGTAACGCCCTTTGCTTCGTATTTCATAATTTACGTTAATTAATAAAATATTACCTCTGTCTTACGACGGGTTTAAATTTATTAGTTGTTGTCATAACTTCTATCTTTTTATAGTGTTTTAAAACAGGCTATTTTTTTAACTTAAACGAAAGTATAGTTAATCGCTATACACTTGATGACAAAGTAGATTTTATCACTTTATCGAAATAAAACTGCTTGCTCATACACAGTCAAAAAAAACATTTAATTTTGAAAATAAAGAACAATAATTAGAGAGGTTTTCATGACTTCTACAAACGTTAATCCTGTAGAACAAGCTGTAGCTGATTTTAAGCAGTTAGATATAGACGATCGCCTGGTAGTATTTGGTTCATTATTTAGCAATGTTGCTGATACAATCTCCACCAGTGATATAGACAAATTACCAACACAAAAAGCTGCTGAGTTAGTAGCACAAATTCAGCAACTTTCGCCAGAAGAACAACTTTATGCTTTGCGCGATTTGCTACCAGCTTCGAGAAATGATCAAAATGAAACCATGCTAGATCCCCATCCAAGTAAAGCAATGGTTGAACTAGCTCAAGGTGGTACAAAAATTCCGACTGGAGAGTATGGCAAACTCAATGCTGAGGGTAAATTAGCTTTTTGGTATTTTTTAGGACAAAGATTAGGTAGCACCATTATCAACATACCGAGCAACTATACCCCCACAGAGCAAGCTACGGCAGTTTTGAACAATCTACAATCATTAAATACTAATGATTTAGTGTCTTTCTTGAAACAAGTGCTGCAAACCAGAGTCAAAGCATAAAGAATTCAGCGTTGCTGAAGACGGGGGAACGGGTAATTTTGCCTTGTGTCCCCCTTTTTTTCTAGAACCGCAAAGTTTGCGAGAGAAGGTCAGATATTCAAGTAAACTAGCGAACACAAAGAATACAGCGTTTCTCGTCGGTTGAGTGAGGTAAAAGAACCCCACCCCCAACCCCCTAAGAGCAAGCGAGGAGAGGGCTATGAGAGACGTATGCGAAGATGTAACTTTTGAATTACCCCAACCTCAAGAGTAAAGACAAAACAAATCTTAAAAGCTGCTTAGTTAGCCTTGTAACAGTTTACCCTCAATAACAGTAGCTTATTATGGACTGAGGAAACCACAAGGCGTAAGTTTATGACAAGTGTTGTTCAATCTCCCTACACTAGTGAACAGATAACCGCTTGGTTGCGTGGACTGCTAACAATAGCTTGGGCTGACGGTAACTTTGACGAACAAGAACAGCAATCAATTGGCATTATTACCAAAGATGAATTAGCCCCTTGTCTTGATTGGGATTCACTAGAAGTAATTACACCAGAAGAATTAGCTGCTGTTTTAGGTAAAAATACACCAGCTGCGGAAACTTTTTTGCGTACAGCTGTGATGGTAGCGATCGCAGATGGTACATATTCCCCTAGCGAAGATCAAGTCCTACATCAATTTTGCCAAGCCCTAGGCGAACCGGACGACATTTTAGAAGCCCTACGCTATACCCTAGCAGACGAAGAACAAATAAATCCTCTCCTAGCAGCAGCACTCACAGCCCCCTGTCCTGATGTACTCAATCCTGTCCGAGACTGGCTCGATGGGTTAGAAGTCAAAGACCCCAGAGTCGCCCGGTTTTTGTGTAAAATGATTCCTTCCCAATGTCCCTTTGAGCGAGATGTCACCTTATTTGGACGGAAAATAGTCCACATTCCGCCATTGTGTAAAATTAACCCAATATATGAGCAACTCGTAGGTTTACGCTTCCGCGCCCTTTCCTATTTGGCAGATGAATGTCAAGAAGATGTGACACCATATATTTGAGTGCTGAGTAATGAGTAATGAGTAATGAGTAATGAGTGGGGAGTAGGAAGTAATAAAGTTAGGAATTAAAAATCAAGTAATGACGGATAAAGAGCCAATTAAAAACTTATAATTGATAGCTCACAACTCAGCACTCACAACTCAGCACTCAGCACTCATTCAGGATTTAGCAGTAATGCAATTTATCGATCAAGCAAAAATTGAAGTAGAAGCCGGAAAAGGTGGCGATGGTATTGTCGCCTTCCGGCGGGAAAAGTATGTACCGGCTGGTGGCCCTTCTGGTGGGAACGGTGGAAGGGGTGGTTCAGTAATTTTCATCGCAGTGGAAAACCTGCAAACCCTTTTAGATTTCCGATATAACCATATCTTTAAAGCAGACAATGGCGGACGTGGCGGCCCCAACAACTGCACCGGTGCATCAGGGAAAGATTTAATTATCGAAATTCCCTGTGGAACAGCAATTTATGATGCGGAAACAGGTGATTTGATAGGAGATTTAACTAAACCTAACCAAAAGCTAATTATTGCCCAAGGTGGTAAAGGTGGTTTGGGAAATCAATATTTCTTAAGTAACCGTAACCGCGCCCCAGAATACTCCCTCCCAGGACTACCAGGCGAAAGAAAACTGCTACGTTTGGAATTAAAACTTTTGGCAGAAGTAGGAATTATTGGTTTACCCAATGCTGGTAAATCAACTTTGATATCATCTTTATCAGCTGCACGTCCTAAAATTGCCGATTATCCATTTACCACCCTGATACCAAATTTAGGTGTGGTCAGAAAACCTACTGGTGATGGTACAGTCTTTGCTGATATCCCTGGACTAATTGAAGGTGCAGCAGGAGGTGCAGGTTTGGGACATGATTTTTTACGCCACATTGAACGTACACGGTTACTCCTGCATTTAATTGATGCTACTAGTGATGATGTCATCGGAGACTACAACACAATTCAGCAAGAATTAGCAGCCTACGGACGCGGTTTAGAACAAAGAATGCAAATTTTGGCATTAAATAAAATTGATGCCGTGGATAGAGAAACTGTAGATTTAGAAGCACTAGCAACGCAATTAAATCATCTTTCTCACGCTAGAGTTTTCTTGATTTCTGCGGTAACTCGCAATGGTTTAGAGCCAATGTTACAAGAACTTTGGAATGTTCTCGACCAAATTAATGCCGTTGAAGCAGCAGAGGTGTTGATTTAAGTCAAGATAAAATTTGTAGTCAGGGTTTTAGCTATCTCTCTGGTGCTGAAAGTAATGCGGTTGATGAAAAAATCAGGCACATAGCTGAAAAAACCATGAAAGAAGGCTGGCTACTAATTCAAGAAAAGAAAAATTTAGTTCTCGCCAGCCTGATTACCAAAAAGGGTATTATTGTTTACAAAAATCTTGAACAATAGATAGTTTGTCCAGACCAAAAACGAAAGTTAATTCGCAATTGGTGGAGCTAAAGGCGCACGCGGAATCCCACCGCCCCCTATGCTATGAGGCCTATTGTTATCGACAATGTGGAGTGCTTGGAATAGGCGCATAAACTCATCATAAAACTGTCCATCTTTTCCTACCAAGCTGTAGCCATAGTTCTTTTTAAACTCTTCATTTACTCCTTTTTCGACTGCTATGTAGTGACAATCCCAAGCTGAACCATCAACTGTATAAGCACCGTAATCTTGGAGTGCATGAAATAGCTTCTTCGCGGCTGGTGTTTGCAAGTTTAAGCTAGCTTCTGTCACCCAAGATGGTATTGCTAACAAAGAACCCATCACTAAAGAAGGGTTCTTTCCTCCATATGTGCTTGGGGCTGTCTTATCAGCTCGATCTGCTGGCCAGCGATATCCAGGGATAGATCGAGAGTAGTAGTAATATTTTCTACCATGAAGCAGAACCTTTAATACATGGCGAATTGGTTGACTACTGGTTAATTCACCTTTACGAATAGTTCCTCCAATTGCTGAAAGACCAGAACCACCATGTGATCCCCCAATGCCGTCACTATAAATATCAACCGGGGGAGTGTAAGCGTATCCATATACTGCTCCACCTGGAATACAACGTGCCAAAGGGTTTAGTTGTTGTAAAGTTTTACCATCGGGCATCAAAAAGGCGGAGCTGTTGTTGGGTGTAGAAGTTCCTACTGTATCGGGTATGATCAAATTATCTGGGATAGGTAAAACAGAAATAGTAGTCTTGTTAGTTTTGGAGCATCTCACTTCCCAAGAACCAGGACGATAAACAGGACGCAAAGGATCGCTAGCTTTGAGTTTGTAGAGATGAATTGTATCTGCCCCTGCCCAGTAAGCCTTCTCGATATTTGCTCTTTTGTAGCGTGCGCCTGAGCCAATAGGCATATTCCAAATTGATGTGGATGAAAATGGCCAGAGAAATTTATCTCGCGTCAGAGGTTCTCTAGGGGTTACTGCCTGAGTAATGACAAGTGTAGCCACAAGACTGGTTAAGACGACAAAGAAACGTAATCGCCACCTGTGTTTAGTTAAAATTGAAACAAATTTCATGAAAACTAGTCCGTAATCTTTACATAGAGGGAACGAAGTCTGTCATCATACAGTTCCTGTTGATTGCCTGTGAAGAACAAAAACAGGAGATTTCTGTACTTTTATAAAGTATAATTAAGAGGAAAGATACACAAATTGCGGCAGCAAAGGCAGATCAAACTGGTCAGTTTACCGTTGTTGTATGACTATATTTTTATTTGTATCAACAACTACTGAGTTCATTAGCTGTTTACCAGCTTGAGGTTCAGAAAACAAACAAAGTTGTCAATTTTCCAGTAGTAGAAGAGGCAAACAAAGGCGTGGGTCAGTATCAACCTGGTCAGCTAAAACGCTACAATTCAGACACGATCGCTCGTTACTATCGCTACCGCCCTTGGTTAGTTTGGGGGCGGTTACTCAAAATTAGTTGGTCTTTTGCAGTATTTGTTTTCAGTCTCAAATGGGATGAGTGGCAAAATCGGGTCGAACAGAATAGAGAGAAGCGTGCTACTCAGTTGCGAGAGTTACTTACCAAGCTAGGCCCAACATTTATTAAAGTTGGTCAAGCTCTCTCGACACGACCTGACTTAATCCGTAAGGATTTTCTAGACGAACTGATCAAACTGCAAGACCAATTACCACCGTTTGATAATGCGATCGCTTATCACATTATCGAAACTGAATTAGACCGGTCAATCTCAGAAGTTTTTAGTGAACTTTCACCTCATCCAGTGGCTGCGGCTAGCTTGGGTCAAGTCTACAAAGGACGTTTGTTCAGTGGGGAAGAAGTAGCAGTCAAGGTACAACGTCCTAACTTACGCCCAGTTCTCACCCTTGACCTTTATTTAATGCGCTGGGCAGCAGCTTGGCTTTCTCCCTGGTTACCGCTAAATCTTGGTCATGATCTGACTTTGATTGTGGATGAGTTTGGCATCAAGTTATTTGAAGAAATTGATTACCTGAATGAAGGTCGTAACGCCGAAAGATTTGCGAACAACTTCCGCAATGATCCACAAGTAAAAGTCCCCTGCATTTACTGGCGGTTTACCAGTGGCCGTGTCTTAACTTTGGAGTGGATTAACGGCTTCAAGCTTACGGATACTAAAAGAATTCAGGAAGTTGGTTTAGATCCAGAGGCTATTATCCGCATTGGTGTCACTTCTGGCTTACAACAGTTATTAGAATACGGCTTCTTTCACGCTGACCCCCATCCTGGTAATCTGTTTGCGATGCCGGATGGTCGCATGGCTTACATTGATTTTGGCATGATGGATCAGCTAGAGGAAACTACCAAAGAAACTCTTGTTGATGCAGTGGTGCATCTAGTTAATCAAGACTACACCGATTTAGCCGCCGATTTTGTCAATTTGGGTTTTTTGACACCAGACACGAATATTGCCCCGATTGTGCCAGCTTTAGAGGCGGTACTAGGTAACGCCATTGGTAAAAATGTCGGAGATTTTAACTTTAAAACCGTTACCGATCAGTTCTCAGAACTGATGTATGAGTATCCATTTCGCGTCCCTGCCAAATTTGCGCTGATTATTCGTTCTCTGGTGACACAGGAAGGGATTGCTCTGAGCCTGAATCCGGATTTCAAAATTGTTGAGGTGAGTCATCCCTACGTGGCTAGGCGTTTGCTGACTGGAGAATCGCCTGAACTACGGCGGAGATTACTCAATATTTTGTTTAAAGATGGTAAATTTCAGTGGCAACGCTTAGAAAATTTAATTGCGATCGCTCGCACGGATAGTAATTTTGATGTATTACCTACAGCACAGATGGGTTTGCAATATCTGTTGTCTGATGAAGGCAAATTTCTCCGCCGCAAGTTGGTACTAGCACTTACAGAAGATGATCGTCTTCACACAGAAGAAGTGCAACGCCTGTGGTCTCTAGTGAAAGATGATTTACAGCCAAATCGCTTGTTCAATGTAGCGATCGCTTTATTGACAGATTTATCTAGAGAAGGTGTAGCGGCTATCCTACCAAAATCTACAAATCTAGAATTTTTTAGTGATCCCAAATCAACAAATAAAAATTAAAAATCAACAATTTCTGCTGTTTTAATTAGAACCTTCATTTTTTATTATCAATCGGGAGTTTTCATGTACTATTACCCTCTGCAACCACCATATTTTATTCTATTTGTTGGCTTATTTATGTCCGTGACTTCTGGTGTAGCTTTATCTGGCACACTGAGGCTAATTGTCCAAGAATGGAAAATCAATAGTACAGAAAATTCTCCATCAACTTCGGGATTTAAACAACTATTGTCTGTCCCTTTTGTTGGTATCACAGTAGGAGCCTGTTTATTTTTATCTTCAGGGTTAGAAATATTTGGCTTTCCTTCCCTTTTAGCTTTAGGCGTTGGTTTACCGCTTAGTATTTTGACTTGTTTGTTAGTGTGGTTTCAGTTGGGAAGTATGCTGGTTTTTGTAAAACAGAAAGGAATGCAGTCTCTTGATTTAGATTCTTGGCTTTAATTTTAATATAAAAAACTAGCCCACAGATGAATTAATCGTAGTTAGCAAAGTGCAGAACTAAATTCATCTGTCGGCTAAAATTTTGTTAGCTTTTATGACTTGGATGTCGGTAATTTGATAAGTTTAAATTTTCAAACCTTATCTATAAAAGAATTCAAAATCTTTCAAAGCTACTAATCTCGCTTTATTCAAGCGGTAGTGATAGCCTAGCTTTCTTTTCCATAAATCCCAAGAAGTTTGCTTATTAGTGTAAGAGGCATCTAAATGTTTAGTAATATTTCTCACTTCAGCCCAGCCATCCTGAGCCACACTCCAGCCAATTTTAGCGGCGGCTAATCCCATTGCATTACCTGAACCAGCATGAATACCCCGCAATTCTAAATATCTACCAATCTTTGCCCAATATTTTAAATACTCTACTTCTCTACCTTCATCTCTAGCAATAATAAATAAAGACTCTCCAATATAAGGTGAATCTTGCAATTTGATATTTAAATGCGAAGCTACTTTTTGGATGTGCGCTAATCTTTCAGGAGTATATCTAGTAACGTGTTCAACTAGATTCTCACAATGACCTGCTGTAATGCCTGGTTTCCAGGTTAAAGTATCAGGTAAAGAAGATAGTATTGTTGTATCTGCATCAATATATATTGCTGCATTAAATCTTGACAAAGCTAATTCCATAACCAAGCTTTTATCATGATAACAATGCAGAATTCCGCGTTGGTTATGCCTAAAGGCTAAAACGTTGGGACTATTGTTAAAATCTGCGGGCTTATCTGTTAAAACTACAAAAGATTTTCCTGGAGAATATTTTGCTAAATCACTAGCTAATTGTTGAGTTAGTAGACGATATTTTTTTCTTAAAGCTAATGTGCAGAAGCAGTAATTGTGTTGTTCGGAATTCATAATTTTTCCTTATGTATCCCCATTGGGAAATATAATTACTAGTGTTTTTACGGATTTCACCGTCAACCTTACAGATTAGATTACAATATATTTGTGCTTCCCACTCACTTAAGAGACTAAAATCACTGTATTTTTACGGATAATACTATTAATCTTAATAATTAAATTATCAAGCATTAAATGCTAGAGTAATTTTAAATATAAATTTAAATTTAAAGAACCCTCTGAAGTTTCACAACTTGTTGTGAGACTCCAGAGGGTAAAGTTAATATTGCTTGCAGGAGAACAGTAACAGTTTAATTTTTAAGTTGCCGTAACTGCTGTTTAATATTATTTAGTGTCTTTTCCCACTGACTTGGTTTGACAGGTGCAGGTATATCAGATGCAGATAATGCAGAATTAAGATTACGGTAGTATTCCCAAATGTTCCAGTAGGGACAACCTGGTTGAATGCGAATACCTGCCCAATGGAGATATTGCAGGGGTTGATTTACACTAGGATCAAATAAAATGTGGTCTTGAGTTTTAAATTGCGGTGAACCAGCCCAGTTACCCGGAGCTTTACCCGGTCTACGAACAATATTAAATCGGCGGGGAATCCGCTTGAGCAGCATATAGTTGATAATTGGTTGGTCAGAAGTCTTTTCAGAGAAGTCAAAATACTCTGGATGAGCAGCACACTCAGCAAAGGTTGCAAATAAATCCTCATCCGAGATTAAGTTTTTCTTTGAACCCCAAAAACCACCGTTAAAAATATCTTTAACTTCTGTTTCATTAAAGATATTATCTGCAAATACTTTTGATGTAAAAACGTTTTTGATGCCGCCTAAATGTTGATAATCACAACAAATAAAGTCAGAGTCAGCGAGATAATTGAGATTATCAATAATTTTTTCAAAAACAACAATATCGGTATCAATATACAAGAATTCCTCAAAGGGTCCGAACCAACAAGCCTGCTTACGGAATTGGTTGGGACGGGCAAAAAATTGATTTCCAAAAATTTCGTGTAAATTATGAGCAAGACGCTCTATAAAATCTAAGTCTTCATAGAGTTGCACTCCATAATTTTTGTTGAGTAATTCCGCTATTTGATGATAATTGTCATCATAGGGTATCATCACAATTGGGGTGTCTTGGTCATGCAATCGAATACTATTGAGTAGAGCGATCGCATGATCGATGACTTTGTCATTAGCAATAATATAAATGCCACGGCTCATTGTATCAACCTCAAAGAGTTAATCCTAATTTTCGTAAAATTTTTGTCCCCAAACTTGGGAACTTATTATCAACTTTGGGCTTAGTTGTAAGTTTTGGTTGCTGGTCTGGCTCATGAAGATAGCGATAGTGTAAAAAAGTATCGCGGTAGGGAAAATCAATATTTTCTCCTTCGGAAACTTGCTTAAAGAACCGAGATTTTAGTCCGATATAATGAATATAAGTTAACTGCTTACCGTGGTCGTACAGGATATTATCTTGTGTTGTAAAATGATTAGAAGTTACACAACAGCCTGTCCTTTCATGGCTAGGCAGTTGGTGAGCTAAGTTACAGTAAGAGATTCCTAACCGCATCACCATATAGTTGAGAACTGTTTGATCCGGGGCCATAGCATACAATATTTCTGCTTCTCCTTGGCGGAGTTTTTCTAAAACAATTTCTTGATTTTGGGGTGTAAATATACCTTTTTTAGAAGCATAAAATCCAGAGCAAAATATTTCTGTTTGCAGTTGTTCTGGGGTGAATAATTCTGTTAATTTTGGGGAAGATTCATCATAAACATGAGATAAATCTTTATACTGGAAGTCATATACTACCCAGTCGTGATCATCTAGCTGGGCAAAAATTTTATCTAGGGGACTCATTAATAATGTGTCTGCATCCATGTAGACAAATCGCTCAAAAGGCCCATCAAAAGCGCAATAACGACGATGAGTACCGACTCGATGATATTTATCACCACTAACTTTTAGCCAATTAGCTTGAGCAGTGGGGTGAGTATCCCAAACACGACGCACAAATTCATCCCATTGTTGAATTGAATTTTGATCATCATATAGTTGCACCTGTGGACGGCGAGCTATTTCAGCAGCGATTTGCTCTGTATGATCATCGTAAGGATAGACACAAACCGGCATGGATTGACCATAAATTGCCTCAATACTATTGAGTAGGGCAATTAGTTGGTCATAAACTTTATCATTAGCTAGGGTACAAATACCATCCATAGGGTAACTCCTTTACTATGAGGATTTAGCAACAAATTCTGACAACCAATTGAGTAAATTTAGTTTGTGTAAGATAATTTGTCTAGCTTCCGCGATCGCATCCTTAGCTGCATACCAAGCATCAGGAGTAGAAGTCACTTCTTGGATGTAGGCAATACCTTTTTCATCTAAACTAGGCAATCGTAAAAAACTACCCGGTGGTAATAATTTATCAGCAGCCGATCCTCCATAGTAAATTGGTAAGCACCAAGCCAGTAAAGCATCCCATAATTTCTCACTCACATACCAACTGTTATCAGCATAGTTTTCAATTGCTAAATTGTAATAATATGGGGCTATGCCATGCCATTTACCGCCCAGTTCACCGGACGATTTTGACCATGCAGGTAAATTACGCCCATATAAATCAAACTTAATTTCATTATTTTGTAGTGATTCTAAAAACTGTAATCGTTGACGATGATTAGCTGTACGGTTGATACCAGAGGTAATCCAACTACAAGGCGCAACTTTTTCGGGTATTGGCATCTCATTTAATTCCCGAAACGAGTTGCCAATATACCAAATTGCAGGCATATAGTCAGGGAAAGGAGCAAAATCATCAGGGCCAGAAATATAACCGCAGTAATTTTCTGCTGCTTGATAATAGCGTTTATTTTTTTCGACAACCTCATCTAAAGGTGGTTCGCGCAAAAGATATATTACTCGTTCTTTTGGCACACCTCGCAGGCGCGAACCAACGTCGATTTCTGGTTTTTGTGATTTTCGCCGTAACTTATCTAGCCAAGATTGAGGCTGATTTTTTTTGGGAAAATCGAATTGATACATCAGCATAAAATCTGGGTTTGGTGCTGATGCTTGTATTTTAATATTGCCCCAAATGCCAAAGTGATTGGGAGTTTGTTGCCATAGCCAATCTCCTCTTTTATCAATATTGCTATAGCTGCTAATCATCCCGACAGTTTTTATATCCATTTGCATCTATAATTTATTGTTTAATTTGCGCCCTATCCTATAATTGGAGGACGTAAAGGCTCATCAACATAACTGAGTATCTTATCAGCTCGATTTTCCCAAGAGAACTGTTTAGCTAATTCAATATTATTTACATAGCCTTCTATTTTTCTAGGGTAAATTTCTAAAGCTTGTTCTATGGATTTGGCAAGCTTTTTGGGATGATCAGGTTCACACCATACAGCAGATAAAGGCAAATCCTTAAATAACATTAAAGGTGGTATCTCCGTAATTACTATAGGAGTGCCTGAAGCCATGTACTGAAAAAATTTCACAGGATTTGTGAAATTAGCAGACTTACCAGAACAGTGAGGGTGAGCTAAAATATCCGCAGCTTGAAATAAACTTACTAATCGCTGGCGAGGTAGTATCCAGCCTAAAAATTTCACATTATCTATTTGTTTTTCTCTTGCTAGCTGTTGATAAGCTGTGACTTGTTCTTCTTTACCACCTGTGATCACAAACTGAATGTGTGGCAATTCCTTCGCAGCATCAATTAACACATTAATTCCTTTAAAAGGATATAAAGCACCTGAATAAACTACAAGATATTGCCGTCCGTTTCCTAATAGCTCTTTGCGCCATTCTTGGGCTTTTTCTGGTTGCCTGAGTAAAAATGATTGTTCAAAACCGTTATGTAACCAAACAACTTTGTCTGGTGGCATACCCTGTTCAATTAAGCTTTGTCTAATTGGTTCTGACTGGGTGATAGCAATTTGAAAAAACGGGCTATTAACAATTTCTGGAGCAAATTTTTCTTCTTGAAAATAGTGACGCTCATAGATTGTGGGAATGTGATTTTTTACTGCGGCTTTGACAAAGTTCCAATCTCTAGTATGGACAAGTTTAGTATGAAGTGACAGATGAATTGGTAAATAGTAACGTGTTAATACTGTATTAGCAGTAGTTAACTTACCACCAATGCAATCAATCGGCCATGGCATTGGTAAAGTAGCAATTTTTAACTTATCTTGTACGTCGTAAAATTCTATAAACTTTTGATCGGGTTGTCTGAGATGAAAGGGAGAAAATAACCCTAAAGGATTCCCAGAACTACGTTGAGAATCTGGATATACTAAAACTGAAGAATAGCCAATATTAGCTGCGGCATTAGCGCAAAGAACATCATGTATTTCGTGGGCTGTATCTGGTTTTAAGGATATTGTTCTACTAAAAAAAATATATTTATTTTTCATGTTTATTTTAGATGCTAATTATTATGTATGCTTTCTTCAAAATTTTCTAAGAAATTGAGCAGATTCATGCCTAAATTTAGATTTTCTTTGATTATTTGATATTGAATTTGAGGTGATTCTAAAGAATTATCAGCGAGGGAACGAAGAGAGCTTAATAGCGAGTTTAACTGTGTGTGAAATCCGTGTATTGTATGCAAATATTCACTTTTGTCACTGCTGCTTTGATTGTTCTCTGGTGATGATGTAGATAGGTAGTGGATTTGCTGCTGCACAATATCCTCAAAAATATCCAGGGTGTTGAGGATTTTAAACGTTGATTTGTATGAGTCTTCAATTAATGTTTGGTATTCTTGAGTTTGCTGTTCTTGAGTATTGTCTGTCATCTCATCAAGTAACAAGTGCAAGACACCAATCATTGAGTTCAGCCTTGTCCGCATTTCATGAGAAATTCGCAATAAGCTTTGATTACTATGATTACTATGATTGCTAGTTTTAGGAATATCACTAAACTGCATTGAGTAGAGACGCGCGTAATAACCACCTTTTTGTAGGAGTTGTTCATGAGTTCCTACTTCTATTACCTGTCCTTGATCTAGGACGGCAATTTGGTCAGCTTTCTGGACTGTGGATAGGCGATGAGCAATGACTAAGGTGGTGCGATCGCGACTAAGTTCGTCTAGGGCTGCTTGCACTAAACGTTCGGAAACTGTATCTAAAGCACTAGTGGCTTCATCTAAAATTAAAATTTCTGGATTTTGCAATAAGGCGCGGGCGATCGCTAATCTTTGTCTTTGTCCTCCAGATAGCATCACACCGCGATCGCCAATTAAGGTATCAAATTCCTGTGGTAATTTACTAATAAACTCATAGGCATTGGCTCGCTTGGCAGCTGTAATAATTTCATCCTTGGTAGCCTCTGGTTTCCCATAGGCGATATTCTTTCCTACCGACTCATTAAACAAAAAGGTATCTTGACTAACAATTCCCATCCTTTGGCGTAAAGATTTCACGTTAAAATCACGCAAATCTCTACTGTCAATTGTAATACTACCGGATGTTGGATCATAAAATCTGGGTAGTAGGTCAGCCAAGGTTGACTTACCAGCACCAGAACTACCTACTAAAGCTAAGGTTGTACCACGAGGTAAAAATAAAGTGACATCTTTTAATACCAATTTATCTTGTCCCGGATAGCCAAAAGACAAGGAGTTAAAACCTATACCCTTTTCTAATTTGGTGTAAATAACATCACCTTCACCCATAAAGGGTTTATTATCACGCCGCAAAAAATCAGTTACTATATCCACGCTAGGCGCACTATTGGCAAAACTATTGCGAATACTATTCAACTGAGAAACTAGTGGTAACAGTCTCAGTAGTACCAATAAATATGTAAGCAGTACGGCTGATAGAGCTGAAACTTGATCAGAAAATAAAACTCTGCTTAAAAACACAATCAATAGCAAGGATGTAATTCCCATGACCTCACTGAGTGGAGCAATCAATTGGGAATTTGCTTGAGAATCGAAATCTGCTTGCTCGCGATCGCGAATTAGAGTGATGATTTTTTTATATTCTTTGTCTTCATTTCCTGTAGCTTTAACTAACCTAATCCCATTTAATATTTCTAGCACAGTGATTGAATACAATTTGGACATTTCACTAAGCTGTTGTCCAAATTGTTTGGAGCGGGAAATTGTATACTGGTTAATTAATGTGACTAAAGATAACAACACAGTAGCCGCAACAGTTAACTGCCAAGAAATCGATAGCAGCAATCCAATAAATACAAAAATTGTAATAACATTAATAATTAATTTAATGACATTACTGATAGAACCTGCCGCCCGGCCAATTTCTCCTCCCAGACTATTCAATAAATCACCAACTCTCATTTTGGTGTAGTAGTCTAGGTCAACCTCTAGCAATAATTTCAATCCAGTTTCTCGAATATCTGAAGTTAACTTTCTTGTAAAAGAGCTTGATGTTAAAGAACTAGTATAAGTGGCTAAATTTTTTAAACAAATCGTTAATATAATTGCCCCCGACATGACCAATATCCGATAGCTCTCTGGGACATTATCAAACGGAGTCATGATTGACTTTAGCAGCGAAGGGGCATTAGTTAAGTCTATCTCTTGTCCCACTATCTTTAAAACTATCGGCACAATCAAAGTTGTGCTAATACCATTAAATAAAGCTCCAGAAAATCCCAATAATACTGTCAGAAAAATCCAGCCGGGATATGGTTTGGCAAACTTTAGTAGTAGTTTTCTGGTAGACATCTGTTTTTATTATCACACCTAAGATATTGTTAACATTATTCTGTAATTTCTACATATTCCAACTTTTTCATCAAGAGTAATAGAAAATTCTTATACGAATAACCGTGTTTCTACTATGACCCAAGATAATATACCCCTAAATTTTACGTTATTCAAAATCTACCACTTAGAGCTAATCTTCATAACTGAGCAATTAATGATTGCAGGGTAGAAGCCATCGCCTCTAAACTATATTTCTCTACACATCTTTCTCTAGCTTTTTCACCACGCTCATTAGCTAAATCTATATCTTGAAAGATCAATTGAATTTTCTCGGCAATTTGTTCTGGAGATGCAGGGTTAACTAAATAACCAGTATCCGCTAAAATTTCTGTAATATCTCCTACATGAGTTGATAATACAGGTTTAGCCATTGCCATCCCATCTGTCAACTTTAAAGGAAACTGAGCGCGAGAGGTTAAGGTATCTCGTTGCGGGACGACAACAACGTGAGCCGCCGCCACAATTTCTGGCATGACATCTACAGGACACTTTGGCAACTTAATAATCCAACGTCCCCATTTTTGAATCAGCTGCTCATCGTAGTCATCGTAAGGACTACCACCGACAATCACCAGTCTTAAATCTGACTCATTTAACAAATCTAAAGCCATTAAGACATCTTCCACCCCCTTGTGAGGACGTGGTGCGCCAGGAAACATCAAAATTCGATATTCAGACAGACCATAACGCTCTCTACTGATTTTTGGGTCATACTTACTAGGATCGAACATAGCAGTATCTTTCCCATTCGGTACATAAACACCGCCAAAACGTTTTTGTAAAAACTGAGTATCTACTGTGATGGCATCTGCTTTTGGTACTAACTTTTCTATCCATTGAAGATACAGTGGATGATCTGGAAATCTCAATGCACCTTTAGGCTTAAAAATATCTCTGTACAATTGCTTAAAGCCAGGACGATATTGCCATTCATCACCACCGTGCCAACTGAGTTCCCAGTCATCCATATCTAAAAGTAAAGGACGATGGGTACTAAACTTTTTCAAGAGGGAAACCCCAAAACTCGTCGGTTTAGGTTTTACAGCATAAATAATATCCCCGTCTATTTTTTGTAACAGTTTTTGGGCAGAACCGAAAAAATTGGGATAGTTAGTACCAGAAATAGGAATAACTGTAATTTCATTAGGAGGAATTGCATACAATTCCTTTCCGTAAAGAAATCCAATAATCTCAACTTGATATCCCAAAAATTTCAAAATCTGAGCTAGCAAAAAAGCTCGGACGCTGCCACCACCTGATAAGTCGCTAACAATTAATGAAACCTTCATGCTTTCTAAATAAACCGTTCAATAAATGGTAAAAAAGAGACACTACTAGCTAGAAAATTATTATTAATAATAGATAAATCCTTGCGAATTTGTTCTAGTTTACTACCTTTTTGTCTATGACCCTTACCCGTGTAATGAATAATATAGCTTTGAACCCGATGTTTAATAGGCTCTTTACCTTTATAGTAAATTATATAGCGATCAGGTTTATTTCTCTGCTCCTGCTCTTTCAGGTATTCAGGAGAAATTAAACCGATTAAGCTATTAGTCATAGTCAGCAATTGATTGATTCTTCTGCCAAATCTAAGATTGCTATTTTTGGTGTGTGTTGTATGATTAAATTTATAATCAATATCGTGAATTTCTATACCTAATTTTTGTACAGTATAATTTAATATAGTTTGCTCGATAAATGCTCTTTTAGTTTTTGCCCATGCTAAAAGATTATTATCTACACTAAATACTTGACGATGAGCTTGAGAGACTACCATCACACCGCTATTAAAGTATATTCTCTCCCAATTAATGTTTCCTAATTCGTTTTGAATATCTTTAATAGATCCATCATGAAAGTATGTATGGTTGCTAACCAGAAAAGCCCCAAACTTTTCTTCTGGGACTATCTCAAATAGATTTGGACATTCTGGAGTTACTATAACGTCCGTATCTAAATAAATGATGCGCTCGTAACGTTCTAATAGGTCATAAATTTGGTACTTCTCATAATGCAAGTAACCAAGATTAAGTTTTGCGCTATCAATAACGATGAAATCTGCGTCTACTTTTTTGGCATAAGCAGCTAAGAGTGGATGAGTCAATTCACCAAGACTGTATTCTTTGCCGATACACAATGTAACTACTGCTTTCATTAAAAATCTCCGATTAGTTGATAATTTTTAAAACTTCTTGATAATATAACTGATTAGCATTTCTGCATTCTTCCAATGCTTCTGGATAAGTTTGTACATACTGCAATTTTTCCTGCCAATTATTGGGTTCACAAAAGGGAACTTTGTATTTTAAAGTGTAAAATTTAGTCGAAAAAGGAAAGGCTAAAACTTTTTTATTTAATAAAATTCCCCAATACATTCCATGATAAGTATTCGTTAAAATAGTGTCAGCTTCACCTAAAAATTTAATAATTTTGCTAAAACTTAATTGAAAATCATCTATGGGTGAAAATAATAGATTAGAAATTTTTTCAACTAATCCTTGTTTATTATTAAGTTTATTATTAACCATAACTGGAAAATTTTGGGGATTTGGGGGAATTTTCCATTGAGGATTGGCGTGTTGATAAATTACGAATTCATGTTTGACATCATATTTTTTATCAAATAGTTGACTCATGCAACTGACACATGGGAGATAGTTAAAGCCTTGATTGTAATCCCTAATACCATGTAGATCAAACTTACTCATGTAATTAGGATATTTCAAATTGCCGCCTAAATCTTCATAACTGTTATGACCAATACCCCAAGATATTAATTTCCCTTTTTTGTGGTCAGCAATGTAATTCATCTTTTCTGAAAAAAATTCTCTGGCGACTAAACCACCTCCACCAATGATAATGTCATTATTTAAAGTTTCTGGATTATCCAAATCCATAATATCAATTGTTTTTGTTTCTTGAGGAAAATTGAAATATAGTAAGGGAGAAGACATGATATCCCCGACATTATTATCTCTTCTATGAATATTTATTAACATCTAGTAACATCCCTCATACAAATTACTTTAATTGGTGTTGTATCTCTCTAGAAAAGTTTTCCCAAGTTAAATTTTCAACGGTTTTTCTCACGTTTGTTTTGATTTTAAAAGCTTGTGCAATCAGGTTACATATTTCCTCAACAGAACTATCGACATCAAAAACCAGTCCGTTTTCTCCATGAACTATCAAATCAGGGGCAAATCCTGTTTTACTAGCCACTGGAACTACATTGCACATCATTGCTTCAACCAAGGGAATTGGCCCTCCTTCTAGCTTGGCGGTTGAAACAAAAACATCCATTTCAGCATAATATTTGGGATAATCAGAATAGGGAGCTTCAATATAAGAAAAATTGGTTAGAGCTTCCATTTCTGGAAATTTGTCGTAATTTTTCCACCCTTTACCTAGGAGGATAAATTTATGTGATGGCATCATTTTAATGATATTTAAAATGCGCTCTGGCTCTTTGCGGTAATAAAAGGCTGTACAAAAACCCACAGCACCATTTTCACGCTCATGAGGTTGAAACAGGTTTTGATCAGCCGCACCCAATATATACGTTACTTTCTGGGAATTCAATCCCTGTGAAATCAGGAGTCTAGCAAATTGTGAACAAGCACATATAACTTTGCTTGCTTGATTAAGTACATAAATTAGTTCATCGTTACTTATACCCAGGTCATTACGAGGATGCGTATGCCAAACTAGTATTTTACTGCCCCAAATAGATGGGTTTAGTTTTATACAGATTGGTAAAAAAGAGTAATGAGCAAAAAAGTAAGCTTTTGATGGAGGTAAGGAAGACTTTGAGTAATGGAAGCAATATTTACCGGGAAAGTAAGTGGCAATTTCTCTACATATAGCTTCTAGTATCCAACCTCTAGCGAAATCTAAGACTACAAAAACTAGGTCATACTCTTCTATTGTATTTGCTGTATTTTTCTGACTCGGTAATTTGCTGATCAAAAATTTCCAATAGGCAAGAGTATAAGGGATGATATAAGCTGGTTTAGCAAGTATTGTTTCAGCTTTTTTTTTGATTTTTTTTAGCTTTTTTTTAATAGGGAAATAATACATAGTAATTTCATATAAGTCTTAGGTATTTACCAAATAAAATCATGCTAATTAATCAGGATAAATTGAGTGTACTTTTAACAAAGTTTAATTTATCTGATACAAGAGCTAGGATTTTTTTTGAACGAGGCCCACGATACTTTTCGTATAGTAAAAAGCTAGGAGTTATCGCTCTAATTTTATTTACTAATTTTATAGTAAATTTATTATTTAACGATATTTTTTTGTCGAATAATCTAACTGGGGTAGGAGCTATTTTAATTAATTGATCAAATATGGATTGATCTTGTTCTCGAATAGCTTCTTCCAAAAGATACTCGATGCCGATTGTGCAGAAATTATTCAAGTCTGGATGCTTTTGTACTACATTTTCATAAAATAAAATATAGTAATTTCTCATATAAGGCCAGTTATTGGTGCGATTAGTTTGGTGCTTCGTATAGTAAGCCCCAATCATAGGAGTATAAACAAAATTTGCCCCTGCTCTGAGAATATCTATGGCAAAATACCTATCCCCCAAAGCTTTAAGATATTCAGGAAATTGAATTTTACTCAATATTTTTTTGTGCATCAACATGGCTTGCTGAAGACAAGGATGGGGTGAGTCTGCTAAAAAATCGGGGATGAGTAAACGTTGAATTAGTTGCTCTGTAGTTAATGAACCGATAATATTTTCCTGACGGTTAACAATATTTTCTTGAGCATCGATAAATACTCGTTCATAATCTGAATAAAATATGACATTTTCAGAAAAACTAACTTGTGCTAGATGATTTAGTTGAAATCTAATTTTGTCTTCATGAATCCAATCATCTGCATCTAGACATTGAATCCATTCTCCCTGAGCCTTCTGAATCCCAAAATTGCGAGAAGATGGTAGTCCACTATTTTCTTTAAAAAAGTATTTCACTCGCTGATCAATACCCATTAATTGCTCAGACACTTGACGAGTGTTATCAGTAGAACCATCATCTATAATCAGACATTCAATCTCAGTGTAGGTTTGTGACAATACACTTGTGACTGAACGCTCAAGGTAGTGTCCTTGATTAAAGCAATTAATAATAATTGATACGAGTGGAGGCATTTCTTAAGTGTTCCTCATACTTATATTTATCAGTTAATACTCACTATTACAGAGATAGTAGGCGTATTCACTTGCCCTGAAGACTTTTGGTTCTTAAGATAGCACAGATTTTTAGTATAATTCCTGATTATGGATTTTCGCTTAGAGTTTCACTTACTTAGCATTATTGACTATGTATAACTATTACCATGAGTTACCAATTAACTAGTTTTAGCTGTCCTGTTTGGATATGGTTAAAAACACGATTAATCTGACGACGCTCTCCTTCATGCACATCTCTTTTATTGAAAACAGTAGAGGTAAGCAAGATATGGTCTTGGCGACTCATCTTACCAGAGCGCAGGATTCTGTCTACAATTTGCTTTGCTGACATCTCTGATTGGTCTTGAACATTACTATAGATATAACTTTGGTTACGACTCATAAATTATCCTACTTAAATAGATGTGTCACAGCACTACGACTAAATCTTCTTTGCTTTAAAATAAATATGAATACCACTACATACGGTTTCTTAAGTAATTTGACAGCAAAAAAAAGAACACACTAAATCTAACTGTGCATTAACACTTCCTCCTAGAGAAGTTTTACTGATCAATTAAAATATTCTTTATATTTTTTTGTATAATTTAAGTGTAAGTACAGGGTTATATTACCATAAGAGATAAAAATGGGGTCTGTAATCTAAAAAATACAAGTATTTGATCAGACTTGGGGCAATATCTAGTGATTTACTAGTAATTAAGAGTTGAAAATATATACCAAGCACTAACTTATGAGGAAATAAAGCTAATGCGAGTCATTCGTCTTGAGGCACTCTCAGACAACTATATATTCCTACTGCATGACCCTAAACAAAATATTGCAGCTGTTGTTGATCCCGCAGAGGCTGAACCGGTAATCAGGGAACTTGCAGGATTGAAAGCGGAATTAGTGGCCATTTTTAATACACACCACCATCATGATCATGTAGGAGGGAATCAGTCACTAATCCAAAAATTCCCGCAAGTGAAAGTTTATGGTGGTGCGGAAGATAAAGGCAGAATACCGGGACAGGAGGTATTTTTGCAGGAAGGCGATCGCGTCCAATTTGCTGATAGAGTAGCAGAGGTCATATTTATCCCTGGACATACCCGCGCTCACATTGCTTACTACTTCCTCCCCCAAACAGCCGATGAACCAGGGGAGTTATTCAGTGGTGATACCTTGTTTGCTGGTGGTTGCGGTCGCTTATTTGAAGGTACACCAGCCCAAATGGTGGAATCACTCAGTAAACTTAGGTCTTTACCAGATAATACCCGTGTTTGGTGCGCCCACGAATACACCTTAAAAAATTTACAATTTGCCCTGACGATAGACGGTAATAATACAGAACTGCAAAAACGTAGTTATGCAGTCAAAGCACAACGCAGTCGCCAAGAACCGACTGTACCCTCAATGTTGGGAGTAGAAAAGCTGACCAATCCCTTTTTACGTTGGGAGCAACCAGCACTACAACTAGCAGCTAATAGCAGTGACCCTGTGCAAACATTCGCCAGGATTCGGGGAATGAAGGATATGTTTTAAGTCACTTGTCCCCAATCTCCTGTCTCTATTTTGAAATTTTTGGCAATTAGGAGTTGCGATCGCCCCCCGCCTTTCGCTAGGATCTGTAAGCTTTGGGATTATAGTATTGGTTGGGATACAGCTACGCTCACGTAGATTATCCTGCTGCCACCCAAGTTAATGAGATTTTACAGGAAAAACGGAAAACAATGGCGAAACGCATACAATTAGTTTTAACTAAGGATGTCAGCAAGCTAGGAAAATCTGGCGATTTAGTAGATGTAGCTCCTGGCTATGCTCGTAATTATCTGATTCCTCAGAATTTTGCAACTCATGTTACTCCCGGTATTCTTAGACAAGTAGAACGCCGTCGGGAAGTAGAACGGCAACGCCAATTAGAGCTTAAACAACAAGCGCAAGAACAACAAGCAGCCTTAGAAAAAGTTGGTAGCTTGCAGATTGCCAAGCAAGTTGGTGAAAACGAAGCGATTTTTGGTACTGTCACCACCCAAGATGTTGTTGATGCTATCCAAGCAGCTACAGGTCAAGAAATAGACCGTCGTGGTATTACTATTCCTGATATTGGCAAGTTGGGTACTTACAAAGCAGATATTAAGCTACATTCTGAAGTCACAGCGCAAATTGATATTCAAGTGGTGGCTAGTTAAACTAGGGAGGGACAGGTGACAGGGGACAGGGGACAGGTGACAGGAGAGGGGTGGTTTTACCCCAATACCCTTGCCCCATGCCCAATTCCCCCTGCCCAATAAATAAATTATGGCTGAAGAATTAAGTTTTGAATCGCGTGGTAGCAATAGCCTCCCACCCCAAAACATCGAAGTGGAAGAAGCGATTTTGGGGGGTATTTTACTAGATCCAGAGGCAATTAGTCGAGTTAGCGATCGCCTAATTCCTGAAGCTTTTTATATTACTGCTCATAAAGATATCTATCAAGCTACCCTCCGCCTCCACGCGCAGGGTAAACCTACGGATTTACTCGCGGTGACAAGTTGGCTGGCTGACAATGATTTACTGGCGCGAATAGGTGGCAGAAATAAGTTAGCCACATTGGTAGATCGTACAGTCTCAGCCGTAAATATTGATGCCTTAGCCGGGTTAGTGATGGAAAAATACCTGCGACGGCAATTAATTAAGGCTGGTAATGAAATTGTCCATCTCGGTTATGAAACGGAAACTGAGTTGCCAATTGTGTTAGACCAAGCCGAACAAAAGGTTTTCGGTGTTACTCAAAAACGTCCCCAATCCGGTTTAACTCACATTGCTGAAACCCTGATTAATAATTTCCAGGAAATTGAGGAGCGAAATCAAGGTATTTCCTTACCTGGGATTCCTTGCGGCTTTTATGATTTAGATGCTATGACTAGCGGTTTCCAGCGTTCTGATTTGATTATTGTCGCTGGAAGGCCATCAATGGGGAAAACCGCATTCTGTCTGAATCTAGCTCACAATATCGCCGCTTCTATGCGATTACCTGTGGCTGTGTTCAGCTTGGAAATGTCAAAAGAGCAATTAGTACAACGCTTATTAGCGAGTGAAGCACAGATTGAAAGTGGTTATCTGCGGAGTGGAAGATTAAGTCAAACTCAATGGGAACCTTTAAGCCGTGCGATCGGTATGCTGTCGGAAATGTCGATTTTTATCGATGATACGCCCAATATTACCGTTACCCAAATGCGGAGTCAAGCGAGGCGACTGCAAGCGGAACAGGGTGTAGAACTGGGTTTAGTAGTGATAGATTACCTGCAATTGATGGAAGGAGGGGGTGATAACCGTGTCCAAGAGTTATCGAAAATTACCCGTTCTCTCAAAGGTTTGGCGCGGGAATTATCTGTACCGGTGATTGCGTTATCTCAGTTAAGTCGTGGGGTGGAAGCACGGACTAATAAGCGTCCCATGTTATCTGATTTGAGAGAATCTGGTTGTTTAACTGGTGATAGTTTGGTGACGTTAGCAGATAGCGGTCTACAAGTTCCTATTCGGGAATTAGTAGGTAAATCTGGTTTTGCAGTTTGGGCGTTAAATGAAACCACAATGCAGTTAGAGAAAGCAATTGTTAGCCATGCTTTTTCTACAGGTGTCAAGCCTGTATTTACCTTAAAAACCCGCTTGGGAAGAAAAATTCGCGCCACTGGTAATCACAAGTTTTTAACAATTAATGGCTGGTGCAGATTAGATGAATTCAAAATAGGCGATCACCTGGCTTTACCTAACCTCTCAGTAGCAAGTGTTAGCAATTCTGAAATTGTGATTCAATCGACACTGTATAAACACAATGCAAGTAGAGAAAGAACTGCAACATTGACTAATCCTGTCCAATCTGAAGAAATAAATCTCTTAGCAAAAAATGATATTTATTGGGATGAAATTATATCAATTGCAGCTACTGATGAAGAAGAAGTTTATGATTTAACAGTTCCTATATTGCACAATTTTGTGGCGAATAATATCATTGTTCATAATTCTATTGAACAAGATGCGGATTTAGTCATCATGTTATATCGAGATGATTATTATAATTCTGATAGTCCCGATCGCGGTGTTGCAGAAGTCATAGTTGCCAAACACCGCAACGGACCGACAGGTACAGTCAAATTACTATTTGATCCGCAATTTACCAAGTTTAAAAATTTGGCTAGACAGGGTAATTATTAGACTGCTAACCTAAATAGCGAACTCAGGAGCAGTAGATATATGTTAGGATTTGACCGCATTACATTTGACCCCCGCATTATGGGTGGACAAGCTTGCATTCGGGGAATGCGAGTTCCGGTTTCATTAATTTTAAATTTGGTCGCCAATGGCAAAACCGTGGCTGAAATCTTAGAAGATTATCCATATTTGGAATTAGATGATATTCAGCAATCATTAATGTATGCTGCATGGTTGGCACGCGAACAGGTTTTTCCCATACTTGGTAAGCAAGCTGGATGAAATTTTTAGCAGATATGGGTATCTCACCACGTACTGTAAATTGGCTCAAATCTGCTGGTTATGATGCGATACATTTAGTATATGAAGGTCTAGAAAGATTACCAGATGATGAGATTTTAGTAAAAGCTCGGTTTGAAGAGCGCATTTCAATACTTCTCGGTTAAGGATTAAGCAGTATTAAGAATAAAAAAAGTGAGTGG
>NZ_CAWUDL010000068.1:0-36711 GCF_963920945.1 Anabaena sp. CCY 9402-a | reverse complement strand
TTTTATCTTCTCTGTTTATTTTCCTATAAAATTTATTTTAAAGATAGGTCTATTACAATACTTAAGGCGCAATCTTAATCCTTAGTTTAAGCACTCATGGAAAACTTTGTTTTTTATAACCCAGTTAAAATCCTCTTTGGTAAAGGTCAAATTGCCAATATTGGTGCTGAGATTCCGGCTGATGCCAAAATTCTTATAACTTACGGTGGAGGTAGCATCAAAACCAATGGTGTCTACGATCAAGTTAAATCTACCTTAGCTGGACGGAATGTGTTTGAGTTCGGTGGAATTGAACCTAATCCCCGCTTAGAAACATTGATGAAAGCTGTGGAATTGGTACGTCAAGAAGGGATTGATTTTCTGCTGGCGGTGGGTGGCGGTTCAGTTCTGGATGGTACTAAGTTTATTGCGGCGGCGGTTCACTTTGAAGGCGATCCTTGGGACATCCTCATTAAGCAAGCACCTGTGACTGCGGCTGTACCTTTGGGTACTGTATTAACCCTTCCAGCTACTGGTTCGGAGATGAATACAGGTGCTGTGATTACTAAGGAGGAAACACAAGAAAAACTCTACTTTACCAGTGATTTGGTATTTCCTCGTTTCTCTGTGCTTGACCCACAAACGACTTTTTCCTTACCTCCAAGACAAATTGGTAATGGGATTGTTGATGCTTATACCCATGTCATGGAACAGTATTTGACTTATCCCGCCAATGCACCATTACAAGACGGGATGGCGGAGTCAATCTTAAAAACGCTGATTGAGGAGGGGGTAAAAACCTTAGCTAATCCCCACGATTATGATGCACGGGCTAATGTGATGTGGTGTGCAACAATGGCTCTCAATGGATTAATTGGTGCGGGAGTTCCGCAAGATTGGGCGACTCACATGATTGGTCATGAGTTGACGGCGGAACACGGTTTAGATCATGCTCAAACTTTGGCGATTGTGCTACCGAGTACCCTCTCTGTGAGACGCGATCGCAAATGGCAAAAGCTTCTACAATATGCAGAACGCGTCTGGAACATAGTTGATGGTAGCGAAGCCGAACGCGTAGAACAAGCGATCGCTCAAACTCGCAACTTCTTTGAATCTGTCGGTGTCCGCACTCATCTATCTGACTACGGTGTAGGCTTAGAAAGCATTCCTGCAATTATCGAACGCCTACGAAAGCACGGTTTGGCAGTTTTGGGCGAACAGCAAGATGTAGATTCTCAAGTTGTGGAGAAGATTTTAACTCTCTCGGCTTAGGGATTTTGGATTTTACGTAAAGCCTGCGGTATAGCTACGCTTAGAGCATCTTTCTCCGACACGCTCCGAGAAGATTCAGTTGTCTACAATTAGTGGCGGGTACAAGCCCCCACTGATTGCAATTTTTAATTTTACATTTTTAATTGGGTTGACTATCCTCAATATATGGTGATAGTCTTAATCAGACCAATCGGTCTTAAATACTTTTAATGTCCAAAGGTGAAGAAACAAAAGCTCGGATTATCCAACAAGCAGCCGAACTGTTTAACCAACAGGGGTATGCGGGTTCGTCTATCTCTGACATTATGCGGGTGACTGGATTACAGAAGGGAGGAATTTACAATCATTTCCCAAGCAAAGATGAATTAGCATTACAGGCTTTCGATTATGCGATCGCTTGTGTCAGCAAACATTACAGGTTAGCATTACGCCATGAACGTCATGCCATTGGTCGTTTAAAGGCGATCGTTAACGTATTTAGCAGCTTTGTAGAAAATCCACCCATCCCAGGAGGGTGTCCCCTACTGAATACTGCTGTTGAAAGTGATGACGCTCATCCGGCTTTAAGAGAACGCACTCAACAGGCCATGACAGCTTGGCTCAATCTCATTCGCCGCATTATTGAAACTGGCATAGAAAAGGGTGAAATTCAACCAGGAATCAATGCCGATGAAATCGCCAGTATTATAACTGCAACCTTAGAGGGTTCAATTATGATGAGCAAGTTATATGGAGATAATATTTATATGCAAAGAGCAGTTAATCATCTCAATCAGTACATAGAAACTCATCTTTAACACAATGGTACAAATTAAAGTTTATGGTTTATCTGACAAGCTCAACCCAATTAAAGCAGAACTATCAAATATCATTCATGCTGCTCTAATTGAAGGGTTGCAAATTGCTCCAGAGAAAAGATTTCATCGCTTTTTTCCATTAGATAAATCTGACTTTTATTACCCATCAGATAGATCAGATAATTATCTGATTATAGAAATTAGTATGTTTGATGGGCGTTCAGTTGCAACTAAAAAACAGCTAATTCGGTTGTTGATTCAAAAGATTAATATAAAATTGAATATTTCAGTAGATGATATTGAAATCACCATTTTTGAAACGCCTAAATCCAACTGGGGGATTAGGGGTTTACCAGGTGACGAATTAAAACTTAACTACAAAGTAGAAGTTTAATTTTTTTATAGCTTTACAGACCGAATGGTCTTTATGTGATGTTGAGGAGAAATCATGCTAACAACTGACAAAATTCATAGGCCGTTAGAAGTAGTATTAAGTATACCCGTAAGAACTTATGATATAGATTTTGTCGGCATTGTGAGCAACATAGTTTATATCAGGTGGCTAGAAGATTTACGCCTAAAATTTTTAGAAGAACACTGGCAACTTGAGCAACAGCTTGAGCAAGGATATGCACCAATTATGGCGGGAACAGAAATTGAATATAAACGCCCAATTAAGCTAACTGATCAAGTGATTGGCCGCTTATGGTTAAGTAATTTAGGACGCTTAAAATGGACTGTACAAGCCGAAATTTTAGCTAACAACAAATTAGCCGCATCAGCTACACAAAAAGGTGCTTTTATGAGTTTAGAAAGTAGTCGTCCAATTCCCATACCAGAAGGATTAAAACAGAAATATTGTCAATCTCAGCAGATTTAACCAGCTAAATTTTTTATAGTTTAACAAACCATTCGGTCTTTTTAATTATACATAGGAGTTTTCGATGCTGAAATTTTACTACGCCCCTCTTTCACCTAATGCTCGGCGTGTGTGGATAACTTTATTAGAAAAGGAAATTGAATTTGAACCGATATTAATGAAATTAAATGGTGATCAATTACAGCCAGAATTTTTGGAAATTAATCCATTTCACCATATCCCAGTTGTAGTAGATGATGGGTTTAGGGTAATAGAATCTTTGGCGATTTTAGATTATTTAGAAAGGAAATATCTCACACCTGCATTGTTACCTAATGATGCTCAAGGCTTGGCGAAAGTCAGAATGGTGCAAATGGTAACAGCTAATGAATTATTTCCCAAAATAATTACTCTAATTTGTGATAATCCTGACTCACCGCAGTTCTTACAAGCCGTAGAGCATATAAATAAAGTGCTGCAATTTTTGACAGAAATTATTGGCGGGTATACTTTTTTTAATGGTGAACAATTAACCCTAGCAGACATTGTTGCTGGAACAGTCTTACCGTTTTTACCTAACTTGGGTGTGAGTCTAGATAATTATCCCCAACTGCAAAACTGGTGTGAACAAATTAATCAACGCCCAGCCTGGGATAAAACTAAACTTAGTGATGTAGACTTTGAAGAATTCAAACGGCGGGTGAGATTTTTGGTAAAACTGCGTAGACGTGAAATGAATCAAGATAATCAAACCGACGAAACTAAATAAAAATCTTCACGTTGGGTGGATTAGCTTTCGTTAACTTACCGAAACAAAAGGAGCGATCGCTATGAATCATTAAATTCTGAAATTTTTACGTGATGTTTTCTAAGACTTCTAGCTTCAGGCTAAAAGATAAATTGCTAAGAATTATTGATTGCTAATGGCAACAGTAAGCGGCTGACTACTCGATTATCAGGTAACTGATAGAGATGTAATTCTCCTTTGAGTTGCTGCATTAGCTGTTGACAGATCAATAAATGCAAACCTGGGAGTTGATCGAGATGACACTCTGTCAGCACGTCCTTACGAGTCTTTTGTTCTAGTTCTGCTAGTAACTCTGGTGCAATTATGCCATTATCTGTAATCGATAATTCCAAGAATTGTTCATCTAAGCGACGACACCAAATATCAATTCTGCTGCCATGAGCAGAACGTTGACAGGCCGCCAATAATAATTCATGGACGATTAATTCAAATTTAATAATGTCGCCAACGATCGCCATTGAAGAGGGATGGCTTGGCGCGTTAATACTCTTTGGTAAGCTAGAACCATTACTTGACTCTGGTTCTTGTGTGGATTGTCCCAATCCATGAACCCCAATCCAGAGTTTTTGTTTTTGAACTAAATTGTCTATGCGTTCGAGCGATCGCTTCAACAAGCTGGCTATGGGCATAGTTTCCCCACTCATGTGCAATTGCCATTGCTCTTGTTTTAACAATCCTGTCATCGCCGTACTGGTGTGATCTAACTGTCGCCACAATAATTGGTAGCGTGTCTGAGTTAGTTCATTAGTAGGAATCCCCAAATCATGAATTTGCCCAAGTAGCAGTGCTGTTGTCCTTTGAACTTCTTCCAACCGTCGATGTTTGTACCAATTGAGTTGACGTAGTTCTTGGGTTGTAGATTCTAGACTTTTGCTAATTAGCTGTTGACGACGCAACCAAGCTAATTGCTCAATCAGAGTTTCTATAGCATTCAAAGTTTGTTGTGGCCAGTAGCGTTCTGCGTGGTCTGCTATGACAACTACCCCTGTGGGTTGATGAATAGCAGCAGTCCGTAAAGCTATGACCAAAACCTTACCCGCACCTGGGCAATTTAACCATTTTTTGGTTTCTGGGGGTAAATCATCGACTTTCAGATTTAAGTAGCCATCTTTAGACAACGCCCACTGAATCAATGCTTCAGACTGCACGGATACTTGTGCATCTGTGCGAATATTAAAGTGACTATCAGTAGTTACTCCGGGGATAATCTCCGCCTGAGACTGGCCAGATGACCAAGACAACATTAAAGCTAAAGGACAGCCAAGAATAGATGCTATTTGTGCCAGCGTAGTAGTTTCTAAGTAATTTTTTTCTGTCTCAGTGTTTTCACTATGGGCTTCTTCTAAAATGCAGAGAGATTGTTGAATACTCTGCACAATTTTTTGCTGTTGTTCACTATTGGTTAGTAGTCGCCATTGTCTTAAAACTACACCTATTTGTTGACTGACAATCCACAACAGTTCTTTTTCGAGGGTCGTCCAATTGTAATGCTTGGTGTGGGTAATTAGCAGGATTGCTTCTGGTCGATGACCTTGAGTGCAGTTGCAAACTAACAGCGATCGCACTCCATTTTCTATTAAAGATGGTCGCCAGTTAAAAAACCGTAAATCTTCGTCTAAATTCTCAACTTCTACGGTTGTTTTCGCCGACTTCAACATTTGCCTATCGGTTTCGGTCAATAAACTAAAAGCAAAGGTCAAAGGACGGCGATTATGGGGTTGGGTTTGATAAATAACTTGATAGTTATTGCGGTCAGCATCGTACTGTAAAACTAAAAAGCGGGTAGCACCTAACCGAGTTAATACCTTGGCGGCACAAATACGTAAAGTTTCTTTGAGGTCTTGGTGAGTGTAGATAGCTTGAGCAACTTGGCTAGTGAGTTGAGAATCTTCTTTAATTTGTTGAATGGTAGTTTCCATTTTTTCAGTTGGAGCTACCAGAGAGACTAAACCCGCCGCACCTTGAACAAAATTTTTGTCTGCTTCTGACCAAATGCGCGGTTCAATACCTTCGACAGCCAGAAACCCCAATAGGTCTTTTTGCCAGATAATTGGAGCAGCCAAGAGCGATCGCACTCGCCAGCGTTGCAATAACTTGGCAGTAAAATGACTGTTTAGGGAACTACGAGCGTCACCAATCCAAACAATTTGGTTAACTGACAAAGCATAATAAAAATCACTCAACTCTTGTACGGTCATTCCAGCTGCTGGCTGTTCACGCTGTGCATCTCTATTCATTTTCATCAGCTGATTGGTGATCCGACACCAAAAATAGCGTCCTTCCCTATCAAACCAGTAAATATTGGTACGACTAGGGGCAACAAATTCATGGGTTGCTTCTACTACTGCTTTGAGTCTTTCTTCTAAATTATTGAAGTTATGTAAATTGTCCAGTAATTCTAATAAAGGCTGATCAGGACGCTTGCTTTGCTTTTGCTGCAAATGAAATTCATTTTGATGAAGTATTGACCCCAATTCGCCTAAGACAATCATCACACTAGTTTTAGTCTCCTCTGGGATCAAATAACCCCAGCGTTCTGAAGCTATTAACAGCAATCCCAAACAACGGTCTTTGTAGCGTATGGGAAAAATAATTGTTCCCCGAACGTTGTGTTTTTGTCCCAAGTCTTGCAATTCGCCCATTCTCGTTTCAGTGCGAATATCCGCTACTCCCACGGGACGCTGTTGAATAACTACTTGCTCTAATAAGTCACCGGGACAGAGAATCAACCGTTTGCGTAAAAAATTATCCTCGCCTCCAGGGGTGACACCACCTTGACCCAACAATGTATGCTTGATGCGATCGTAAACAGCAATCCAAATCAGACTGTAATTAAACTGCTGTTGAATATAAGAAGTAGTAATTGCCATCAGAACTTCAACATCATCCTCTTCCCTTAGACTTTGCAAAACGCGTCCTAAGGCAACAATTTGTTCTTCGGCGGCTATAGGTGGTTGTGGTAGCCCCATCTGATTATTAGTCAACATAGCTTGTAATATATAAGATGCCCATAAAATAGCCCTGACTAATATTGTTTCGATTGTTTATTGAAAGTTCTGGATAAAAAGCAGAGAAGCAAGGGAGCAGGGAAGCAGGGGAAAATAAAACCTGACTAATGACTATAGATGCTGGCGCAAACCATTTTTAATTTTTAATTTTTAATTTTTAATTCCCCAAAGGGGTTGACAATGGATATCTATCGAATTGCTATAAGTCCGGTTTTATTCAAGTTATTAAAAGCAGATCCAGAGTGGTCACATCACCAGGCAATAGGGATATTAAGCTGGTTATCACATCAACATCATGCTGGTAATAATTGGCTACCAAACCTGTTACAAAAGTCTCTCTGTCTAAAAAATCACCGCCTAGAACAAAATTTATTTGGTTTACACTTTCCCAACCCCGTCGGTTTGGCGGCTGGTTTTGATAAAGATGGCGTTACATCTGGCATCTTGTCAAGCCTGGGTTTTGGTTTTGCGGAACTGGGAACTGTGACATTTGTAGCACAGCCAGGAAATCCTCATCCTCGTTTGTTCCGCTTGCCCTTAGATCAAGCTGTTCTGAACCGCATGGGGTTTAATAATAGTGGTGCAGCTGCAATGGCATCACGGTTAGCTCAAGAAAAACAAGAGTACACTTCATCCATACCCATAGGCATTAATTTGGGTAAATCGAAAGTTACTCCTCTAGAAGCCGCCGCAGAAGATTATTTATATAGTTTTCAATTACTTAAAGAATTGGGAGATTACTTTGTAGTTAATGTTTCTTCACCCAATACACCAGGATTGCGATCGCTCCAAGATGCCTCTATGCTCAGTTCTATCTTGGATGTACTACAAAACGAAAACAATGCACGAAAACCATTATTTGTCAAGATAGCACCTGATTTAGAATGGGAAGCGATCGCGGATATTATTAATTTGGCGAAAACCTACCAGCTAGCCGGGATTATTGCCACTAACACGACTATTAGCCGTGAGGGACTAAAAACCCAGGTGATAGACAAAACTGGCAAATCACCTGAGCAAGAAGCCGGGGGAATTAGTGGTGCGCCATTACGCGATCGCTCCACAGAAGTAATTAGGTTTATCTGGCAGCAAACCCAAGGGCAGATGCCAATTATCGGGGTAGGTGGCATATTCTCCCCCGATGATGCTTGGGCAAAAATTACTGCTGGTGCTAGCCTAATTCAAGTTTATACAGGCTGGATTTACGAAGGTCCAATGATGGTCAGCCGTATTCTTGAGGGTTTGCTAGCCAAGTTAGAACAAAATGGCCTCAGTTCCATTTCAGAAGCCATCGGTTTGGACTTTAACAAGTGACTGGGGAGTATTAAGAAGCAGGGGGGCAGGGGGTGCAGGGGGTGCAGGGGGTGCAGAGGAGAAAAACTATTGACTATTGACCCTTAACTAACTCACTACTCAGCACTCACTACTCAGCACTCAGCACTCAGCACTCACTACTCATTCATCCACTGGAAAGAACTCCTTAGTCGTTTCTGAAAAACTCCAAGCAATACCATCGGGATCGCGGTTGCGACTCCATTCAGGAAATTCTGGATCATTACGCCGTTTATATACAGTGCTGGAATAAACATTCAGCCGTTTAGCTAATTCTGATTGAATCAAAGAACCAAAAACTAACTGTCTTGCTAGTTTTTGTTTAGCTTCTTCCGTAACTGCTGGTGGTGGTAATTCCGGTTCTAGTAATTCCGGTTCTGGTTTTGTTGCTACTGGTTCTGGTGTAGGTGGTGCTGCTAAGAGCGATCGCGCTTCCTTCGTTACTGGTTGCGCTGCTAGTTGTTTGACAGGCTCACTACTGTCAAGAATATTACCCAGAATACTGCCAGTGATGAAGTAATAAACTTCACCTGTTTCTCCAGCAGGTAGTATACTCGCACCAAATTCAGATGCTTTACCATCTAGATAGCGTTTTGCCTGTGTGCCGGGAAAGTTGCCCCGAATTGCCAAATCTACAGGTGTAATCTTGCCCTGATTTTCTCGAACCAACTGACTGAAAATCGGGTTAACTCGCTGACACCACTGTTGCCATTGGTATTGTTGCCATACATTTAAACCAATCAGCAACACTAGAAAAGCCAGCAAAAATTTCCAGGTAGTAACCAGGAAAATAATCACAAACGATATTGGCAAAAGGAGAACGAGAAAGCCTTTCCCGCTACCTTCTATTGTTTTTTCACTCATGCCGATTTTTGCCAAGCGAATTTTTTGGGAAATAATATATTATATTGGCAAAAATCGGCGCAAGTTTTTGTATAGTTTGGCAAAGTTACGGCAAAAATCAGCAAAATCATCATTAGCTGCGATCGTATAAAACTAAAAAACCTAAAAAACCTAATAATTTCGGCAAAAATCTGCAAAATATTTTTTCGACAATAGATTTAGCCGTTTTCTATCACTCTAGGGAGAGAAAAATAAGGGGTTGAGATTTTTATCTGCCTAGAGTGATTCAAAGAGGGTTAGGTAAACAAGTTTTGCTAGGAACGAGATGCGAACAGTTCTTATGGAATTAAGCACTAAAGTGCTGACTAAGAACCTGCACAAAAATTTTAGTCATCCTCTTGACAGTCGAAATTACATATACTACATTAATACTACAAGCCGACATTCCTAAAGGAGTTAGCTAAATCGGTAGCGGATAGCTCAAATACCAGAGCGACCACCTTGCCTGTAAAGGCCGACCTATCGAGGGTTATCGAAATATATTGATTCACAATCCCTTGATTAAATTTCTGTAGATGCAGGTGCAAATCCTGCTCTGCTACCCATATTAGTGCTGTTAGAGAAGCTGGACATAGCCCATGCTGAGTTTAAATTTTGAAATTTTAAGCGGGGATAGCTCAGATTGGTAGAGCAGTGAAAGGGGTAAAACCCATAGTCCTTGGTTTACAAACTTGCCTGAAGAGGCCGACTAATTGAGGGTTATCGTTAATTCATCGGACGCAGGTTCAAATCCTGCTCCTCGCGCCAAAACAATTTCAGATTTTGTAGAAAGTGGGCGGTGTCGGTTTCCGTAACATCCAACTTGCCCAGACTAATTTTCAATTTTCATGTGGCAGGTAGTTCAAATGGAAGAACGCTATTATCCTTATTCACAACTTGCCTGAAGAGGCCGAAGAATTGAGGGTTATCGTCTGCAACACGAGAGGTTGCGGGTTCGAGTCCCGCTCTGCCACCTTTCATTTTTGCCCGCAAGGGCTGGGAGATGAAGCGATGAATTATAATTTTTTCACCAAAAATAAGACAAATACACCACAAAATCAGCCCATCCCCGGACGGGAAGCCGAGATGATTCAAGGGCGTTCCGGTGGCTGGATATTTGATGCTGGCATTTGGAAAATGTTGCGGCGTTGTCTGTTGGTTGGCACAGCCCAAAGCACATACTATGCTGGCAAACAAGAACTCACAGAAGATTTTGTGGCGGTTGTGAAACAAGCTGTCGCTGAAAATCCCAGCCGTGTTGCGGAAGAAATTTTGTATGCCAGTGATGGACACGCCATCAATAACAGCGCACCTATTTTTGCTTTGGTGTTGCTGTCAATGGGTGAAACCCCAGAAGCAAAACAGGCTTTTGGTGAAATCTTTCCCCAAGTTGTCCGTACAGGTAGCCATTTCTATGAATGGCTGAACTATACCAAATCTCTAAGGGGGTTCGGTAAGATAGTCCGGGAAGCTGGTAAAAGCTGGTTATCTCGTGAAGATGTCAAAGGTTTAGCCTATCAACTGTTGAAATATCAACAACGTCAAGGCTTTACTAATCGCGATGCTTTACGGTTGTTTCACGTCAAACCACCTACCGAAAACCACCGTCAACTCTATGAATGGGTAGTTAAAGGTTGGGCAGAATTACCAACTGAAATACCCTCTGAGGCGTTGGCGCAAATTTGGTGGTACGAATGGCTAAAGCACAACCCCGGCGAAACCCACCAAGCCATTTTGCAAGGACGTTTAACCCACGAAATGGCTGCACCCGTGGGCAAGATGGATAAGCAAGCTTGGCAATTACTATTTCAGGAAATGCCTATTGGTGCAATGTTGCGTAACTTGGGTTCATTAACTGAACTGGGTGTGTTGCGGACTGACGAAAAAACTAACTTGCAGCGTGTAGAGTCAGTTCTCAACAACAAAGAACATCTGCGTAAAGGTCGTATCCATCCCATAGATGTTTTGAAAGCACTCAAAACTTACGAGTCTGGGGGAAGATTAGGACGCAGTAAGAAAACCTGGAGTCCAGTTCCCCGCATCGTGGACATCTTAGAAAAAGCCGTTGAGTTGTCCTTTGATGTGGTGCAACCCACAGGTAAAGTATTCATGCACGCCGTAGACGTTTCTGGTTCTATGGGTAGCTTGGTTGCAGATATGGGACTCAGCTGCTGTGAAATTGCCACCACAATGGCATTAGTTACAGCCAAAGCTGAGAAAAACTACATGATTCGCGGCTTTGCTACGGAATTTCGGGAGTTGAATATCACCGCTAAAGATAGTTTTAGCTCTGCTGTGCGTAAAGCCAGCAACCAAAACTTCGGCGGAACAGATGCTTCTGTAGCTTATGACTGGATGATTAAGCACAAGTTCAAAGCCGATGTTGTTTGTTTCTGGACTGACTCCGAAAGCTGGGCGGGTTATAAACATCCCTCTCAAGCATTAGCTGATTACCGTAAAAAGGTGAATCCTGATGTTAAGGCTGTGTATGTCAGCTTGACACCTTACCAAATTACCTTAGTAGATCCCAAAGATCCCCTGTCTTGGGATTTGGCAGGGTTTGACCCTGGTACACCTCGCATCATCCAGATGCTAGCTACAGGTGAATTATAAAGAGAGTTGAATAGCATTAAGGATAAATGGTAACTTTTATCCTTTTTACTGTTTGCTGAATTATGTAAAATAGTTCCTTAACTTTACGTTACGCTGTAGACCCTTCATATTCATGAAGGGTCTTAGAATTATAGAAGAGTTTCAGTTATCCTGAACACAGTTAGCCTTGATGTCTAATCGCCAAAACCTATATATCTCATGGATTTTGCTAATCTTGCATCCCAGTTAAATGCCGGGACGATTTTACCAGAGGGAATTGTCATTATCACCCTCATGGCGGTTTTGATTGTTGATTTGATTTTAGGGCGCACATCCTCACGCTGGATTGGATATCTAGCGATCGCAGGTTTACTAGCTGCGATTGTCGCCCTATGTTTTAAATGGGATGCTATCAATCCCATCGCCTTTAGCGGTAGTTTTAATGGTGACGACCTCAGTATTGTCTTTCGCGGTATCATTGCCTTGTCTGCCGTTGTGACTATACTGATGTCAATTCGCTACATTGAGCAGAGTGGCACTGCATTAGCCGAATTCATCGCGATTTTATTGACCGCTACTCTAGGAGGGATGTTTCTCTCTGGGGCTAGTGAGTTGGTGATGATTTTCATCTCACTAGAAACACTGAGTATCTCCTCTTATTTACTCACGGGTTATACCAAGCGTGACCCCCGTTCTAATGAAGCGGCTCTGAAATACTTGTTGATTGGGGCTTCCAGTACAGCAGTATTCTTGTACGGTGTATCATTACTGTATGGTCTATCTGGTGGACAAACAGAATTAGGTGCGATCGCTAATGGTATTGCTCAAGCGAATGTTGGTCAATCCTTGGGTTTGGTGATTGCCCTAGTATTTGTGATTGCAGGTATTGGCTTCAAAATCTCTGCTGCACCCTTCCACCAATGGACACCAGACGTTTATGAAGGCGCACCTACCCCAGTTATCGCCTTTTTGTCTGTTGGTTCTAAAGCAGCCGGATTTGCCCTAGCTATCCGCTTGTTGACTACAGCTTTCCCCCTTGTCGCCGAGGAGTGGAGGTTTGTCTTCACAGCCTTGGCTGTTCTCAGCATGATTTTGGGTAACGTCGTCGCCCTCGCCCAAACCAGCATGAAACGGATGTTGGCTTATTCATCCATCGCCCAAGCTGGGTTTGTGATGATTGGCTTAATTGCTGGGACTGACGCAGGCTACGCCAGCATGATTTTTTACCTGCTGGTTTACCTGTTCATGAACCTGTGTGGTTTTACCTGCGTGATTCTGTTCTCCCTACGGACAGGAACAGACCAAATCACCGAATACTCTGGGTTATATCAAAAAGACCCCCTACTAACCTTGGCTTTAAGCCTATCCCTGCTTTCTTTAGGTGGGATTCCGCCTCTAGCTGGGTTTTTCGGGAAGATTTACCTCTTCTGGGCTGGTTGGCAAGCGGGTCTTTACTGGCTAGTTCTACTAGGTCTAGTTACCAGCGTTGTTTCTATCTACTACTACATTCGTGTAGTTAAGATGATGGTGGTTAAAGAACCCCAAGAAATGTCCGACGTAGTGAAAAATTACCCCGAAATACGTTGGAATTTACCAGGGTTTAGACCTTTACAAGTAGGGTTAATAGTGACTTTAATCGCTACTACCCTCGCCGGAATTTTGTCAAATCCTCTATTTACTTTGGCAAATAATTCTGTTACTCATACTGCTATTTTGCAAACAGCAGCAGTTGTCAGTAACCAGGTAAGTATAATACCTGATGAAAAACCAGAAGGGTTGTAAATTCTACCTTTTGTTATCTAAATGGCTAATAGTTTTTCAACTATTAGCCATGTTTTATATTTGTAACTAATATTAATTTGAACAAGAAATTCTGTTCGCCTAGCTTATACCTTTGTGTAGAGCAATTTACCAAAATGAGCTGCTCACTTATTGAAATTATTATAAACTTATCAGATGGAGATTAGATGGGGAACAATCAAGGAAAAAAGAGGTGTCTTAGCATTATTTCGTGTAACAAGTGACCAAAAGTATTGTATCTTCGTTGGGGACACCAAAGCGACAACGAGACATCAAATTTAACTTATCAATGAGAACCGATACAACCCTCATGATTTCGTTAATTGATAAAACCTGCTTATAGTTGCAGCACGTTGACCGATTGCAGGTATAATTCGCACCCAGATGCTTAAGCTATTTGTCAGTTTTTCCTTCACCTCCAAGGAGCTTTTTTTCAAGATTAGTTTTAGCTATTAAGTTAAATTTAATGTCATTAATTTTTATAGTTTTGTGTATTTATTTTTTTAATGAAATAATTAAATTTCATGTAAAGATTTCTGTTTTATATCAACACGGACTTGCAAAATTTGTTAGATGTTGTATTTTGTTGAAAAACAAGCCCAAACATCTAATAACATTTTTGGTAACTCTTCATTCGCTAAACAGAAGCAATGAAATGATAATCAAATTTTTTCAAAAATACACAAATATACATAGTTGGACATCATTTAGCAGCTAAACAATCCAATTTAAATACGTATTTAAGCTTATTTAAATTACATTGTTAATACTAATAAAAACTAAAAAAGATGAAATTTAGCAATATTATACCAGCAATTTTTACATCCTCTTGTTTATTATTTTTTGGCATACCAAGTGCTTATGGGATTGGATTAATTACTGTTGATAAACAAGTTTTTGATGATCAACCTGAAGGGTTTATTTTGAATTTAGAAGGAACAATAAATGAACAAATTCCTGTAGGAAGAAATTCTATCAGTTTAGATTTTCTAAACAATGGTTTTTGGATTACAAATATAGAAATCGACTATAATCCTTCTAGTATCCCTTTAGACCCCAATCCTTCTAGTATCTCTTCAGATAGACTTACTATTCGCTCAATATCTAGGCACATAATGCCTTTACATCCAGAGGATGGAGGGGTAGGAACAGCATCCGATGAGGCAATCTCTGTAAGTTTTCCTTTTTCTGAATTAGATAACTCGTTTATTAACGAGAACACAGGATCTTTTACAGATAAACGTCCTCATGGACAACATTCTGATGTTTATTTTGGTTCTTTATTTATTCAAGGTGAGAATGGAGATATCAAAAACTGGAAATATAGTTTAATTGGAAGTCATCGACAAGTACCAGTCCCAGAACCTTCAAGTATTGGTTTGATTTTAGCTGGTATATTTGGGTTGATGTTTAATAAAATGTCTAAAAATAGCAAAATAAGTTAATTTAATATTCAATATTTTAACCTGAGTTCGGGTTAAGCCAGAAGCTAAAAAGCTTATTCTGTAAGGATTGAATAAAACTGGAAGTGATCAAAGCAGGGATTAAAGTGAAATCATTTTCTCAATAAGGTTCACAAATGAAACTAATCTCAACAATATCTCTTATTGAGAATAGATGAAAACAGAGCTTCAGACCGAACAACGATAAGTCAAGGCTTTTGAGGATTTCTTATCCCGAACTCAGGTTAACTAGGTTAAAATTCTAAACTTAGAATTACCCGAAGTTTATCTAAAATTTCTACAGCAAAGATATTTAATTTAATTTAATAATAAAAACTATTTCAATCATCTTAGTAAATAGGAATAGCGATCGCAAACTCTGAACCCTCTCCTAATGCAGATTCTACTTCCAAAGTACCACCATGTTTCTGCACAATAATTTGGTGAGCGATTGATAATCCTAAACCCGTACCTTTGCCTACAGGTTTAGTAGTAAATGAATGTTCAAAAATTTTAGCTTTCATCTCTTCTGATATCCCTAAAGCATTATCTTTAATCCGAATTAATACATAATTATTATGGTAGTCCAAAGATGTTTGAATAATAATTTGATTATTTCTTGTTTGAATTTCTGCAAAACTTAAATCAGAGTTTGACTCTTCTAAAGCATCAATTGCATTAGCAACAATGTTCATAAATACCTGATTTAATTGTCCAGGAAAACAATCGATTATAGGAATATCTCCGAATTTTTTAATTACCTGAATTTCTGGACGGTTCTGATTAGCTTTTAAACGATGCTTAAGGATAAATAGAGTGCTATTAATCCCTTCATGAATATTAAAAGGTAATTTAGATTCTGTATCAGCCCGCGCAAAAGTCCGCAAACTAGAACTAAGATTACTAATGCGATCAGTACCTTCTTTCATGGACATAATGAGCTTGGGTAGATCCTCAGATACATACTCCAAATCCATGACTTTAATCTGGTTTGTGATTTCTTTGAATGGGTCAGGATAGCACTGCTGATAGAGGCCTATTAGATATAATAAGCCATGAATATATTCGATAGCAGGGGTGATGTTCCCCATAATAAAACAGACAGGATTGTTAATTTCGTGAGCTACATCTGCAACTAATCCACCCAAAACAGACATTTTATCTTGCATTGTCTGAAGGTTTATTAATGTCTGTTCTAGTTCTAGAGTCCTTTGTTGTAACTGTGTTTGTGATTCTTGCAGTTCATTAATTACTTTTTTGAGTAATGATTCCTTTTTCCTATTAGTTTCTTCTAACTGTAGTCGGTCTATGGCAGCACGGTCTAATTTTTTTTGTAGTATTCTATTAGCTTTTTCAAGCGTTTGAATTTTCTGTTCGCAATTCATAATTTCCGTGAAGGTTTACTTAGTTCCTAAAATTAAAGTAACGAATGTTTCATTATGAAATTGCGATTTACCAGCAGATTTTATTGGGGCAATCTCGCCATTAGAATAAAAACCACAGGCAGGTAAAAACTGATTAACATAATTTTTGGTATTTAGGTACTCTTGTTGGGTTTGCATACCCAAGATTTGCCGCCTAGCTACACAGGAAAAAAATAGTACGCCTGCTGGTTCTGTGCCTGGATAATTATTGATAGCATTCATAAATGATGCGTGAGAAGCCACCAAAATATCTTGATGTCCAGCTTCAGAAATTTGAATGGTTGCTTGCTCAGGAATATCTGCAAAAAAGGTCATGCTACCTGTGGTTTCATCATAGGCAATCGGCGCTCTAAGATAAAAACTCACTCCATCTTCATCCAAAATTGCTAGAGGATATTCCATTGAAGGTGGTAGTGTACCTAAATAATGCCGATAGAAGTCTAAAGCTGGGTTATCATCAATTTCATAGACTATATTTTTTTCTACTTTAGTGACTTTGCTAGTTTTACCGATGGGAAACCAACCACTAGCTACACCGTGGGAAAATAGAACGTTACCAGAAAACAATAAAACTGGAACAGAATCGCTGAGGACTTGTGTTTGAAAAAATTGATAGGTATTTTGATATTTTGACTGATCAGCTGCTAAACCACCAAATATGGGAAATGTTTCTCCCAAAGCTAGTTTTAAACCATTTAATATTGATACACCACTAGTTGTCAGACTCTCTGGATGGGTCAAGCATAGTTGAGGAACTGTGGTAGTTTTAGCTTTTGCCTGTTCTACAGCTTCCTTGGTCGCAGTAATGGGATCGTGAGAAACTTTCAGTCCAACACCTGCACAAATTTCTATTTCATCTGAGCAAAACAACATTAAGGCAATTGAGTCTTGCTGAAACTCTAAGACTGAAGAAATCTCTCCATCCGTAGTTCCACCAATTAACTCAATTCCTGGAAAAGCCTGATGAATTTGTTGCAGGATGAGAGTATGGTCAAAGTCAATAGCACTAAACAGAATACCCGCTTGAGGAATGTCTCCAGTCAAGGAAGTGTTGCATTGCTCAATTAGTTCCTCCACTGCTGCTAAGGAGTCTGGGTCATTGCTATGGCCAACTACTATCTTTAACATCAATTTAACTCTTTAGTGAATCAACCTCTCTAGCCATATAGTTCCCAAATCTGTATAAAAAATTTACTGTTGAGCAAAGCGGAGTATTTACACTCCCAAAATTTCTTGGTAGATTTTGAGATATTTAGAAGCTATTCAGTAGGAATAGTAATGGTAAATTCAGAACCTTTCCCGATAATGGAATTTACATTTAAACTCCCCTGATGTTTCTGCACGATAATTTGCTGGGCAATTGATAATCCTAAACCCGTACCTTTACCCACAGCTTTTGTAGTGAATAAATGATCAAATATTTTTTTCTGAATTTCATCAGACATACCTAAACCATTATCTTTAATTTTAATTACTACGAAATTTTTATTAGTATTGAGTATAGTTTGAATAACAATTTGATGAGAATTTTCTTGAATCTCATCTATGCTACGTCCAGTATTTGATTCTTCTATAGCGTCAATGGCATTCGCTAATAGATTCATAAATACCTGATTTAATTGTCCAGGAAAGCACTCGATTAAGGGTAAGTCACCATAATTTTTAATAATTTCAATAGGAGGACAATTTTCAGAACCTTTGAGGCGATGTTTGAGAATTAAAAGCGTACTATCAATACCTTCATGAATATTGCACTTAACTTTATTTTCTGTATCAGCCCTAGAAAAAATTCTTAAACTACTACTAATATCTCGAATGCGCTGAATCCCTTCTCTCATTGAGGAAATCATGTTAGGTAAGTCAGAACTAATATATTCCAAATCCATTGCTGTGATTTCGTTTTGAATTTGTGCTATGGGTTCAGGATAATGATGTTGATAAAGGTTAATGAGGTTAATCATGTTTTGAAAATATATGAAAGCATGACCTAAATTGCCATAAATACAGCTAACAGGATTGTTAATTTCATGAGCTATACCTGTAACTAACTGCCCAAGCACAGACATTTTTTCTTGTTTTACAAGCTGGACTTGAAATTCTTGTAATTCTCGTAATGCGTTATCGAGTTTAGCAGTACGCTCTGCTACTCTTTGCTCTAAATTTTTCGTTAGATTTCTAAGTTGTAGATGTGTTTTAATGCGAGCTAATACCTCTTCTTTTTGAAAAGGTTTTGTGATGTAATCAACTGCGCCCAAATTTAACCCATTGACTTTGCTGTCTGTATCTGTAATTCCAGTCATAAAAATAACTGGAATATCTTGGGTAATTGGATTAGCTTTTAAATATTTGCAGGTTTCAAATCCATCCATCTTTGGCATCATCACATCTAATAAAATTAAATCTGGCAATTGAAATTGTATCTTCTGGATTGCCTGTTCACCATTAATGGCTGTAGCTACTGTAAAGCCTGCTGCCATCAGTTCTGCTGAGATAATTTCTAAATTGGTGATAGTATCATCTACAACTAAAATTAAGTTATTTTCTGTTGATGTATCAAGCATTTTTATGGTAATTTTATTGTATAGTTATCCATCGGTTAAACAATAGAAGTTAAATACTAGAAAATAGAAATAATCATATTTTTATTATGTGAATACTGACAATTGGTTTCTATTTTGAGAATCAGAAAAAGACTTTACTTTTTCTCCCATTATCTAGAAATATTTTTATTGTTCATTGTATACCCAGTTAATAATGACTATTTAGGGACAATAAATTATCTCTATTTCAAGAATATACAAGATTATAGTTCCCATAAAATTAGTGATTACAACAGTTTTAGTAATAAAGAATAAATACCTATGATATCTTCATACTGGCTTGCTGAATAGGAATAGTAATCAAAAATTGCGCTCCCTCTCCCATAGATGATTTTACTTCTAAAGTACCTCTATGTTTTTCTACTATAATTTCATGAACGATTGCTAATCCAAAGCCTGTCCCTTTTCCTAATGGCTTAGTAGTGAAAAATTGGTCAAACATTCTTTCTTGAACTTCTTGAGAAATTCCTATACCATTATCACTAATTGTAATAGATATAGATGTTTGATCATCTGTAACGGCTGTACAAATCTCAATTTTGGGTGTATCAGATATTTTGCCAATTAATGATTCTTCTATAGCATCAATAGCGTTAGCAAGAAGATTCATAAATACTTGGTTTAGTTGACCTGCATAGCACTCTACTAAAGGTAATTCACCATAATTTTTAACTATATTAATTTCTGCACTTGTTGATGTAGATTTAATTCGATTACTTAATATAATTAATGTGCTATCAATACCTTCATGGATGTTAAATAATTGAAATTGTGTATCATCTAAGCGTGAGAATAAACGGAGCGATCGCACAATTTTTTCAACCCGTTCAGTCCCTATTCTCATGGAAGATAATAGCTGGGGTAGGTCTTGTTTAATAAAATCTAGATCAATCTCATTGATATAAGTTTGAATCGCTGGAATTGAATTTTTGGTATGTTTTTCGTATAAATTTAATAATTCTAATAGGTCTGCAATATAATTTTGAGCATGAATTAAATTACCGGAAATAAAATTGATTGGATTATTAATTTCATGAGCAATCCCTGATATTAGCTGTCCCAAGGTAGACATTTTTTCTTCCTGTGCTAATTTTAGTTGAGTGCGGCGTAATTCCAAATGAATATTAATTCTCGCTAATACTTCCTCATATTCAATGGGTTTAGTAATATAATCTACCGCTCCCAGTTTTAATCCCTTTACTTTGTCAATTAAGTCAGAACGAGCCGTCATAAAAATTACTGGGATATTTTTAGTTATCGGATTTTCCTTGAGTTGATAGCAAGTTTCAAAACCATCCATTTCTGGCATCATTACATCTAATAAAATCAAATTAGGTAATGTTTCTTCCGCTTTTTTTAAGGCACTTTTGCCACTTTTAGCAACAGAAACTTTAAATCCTGCTTGATTGAGAATTACAAATAAAACTTTGATATTTGTAGGTATATCATCTACAATTAAAATTGAGTTTTTAAGAGAATCGCTCATCTAAATGTTCCTCTAAAAGTATCCAGATATCATCTTTATTTATGCCCGAATTAATTTTTTGGAAATAATTAACAATCTAAATAAGGCTGAATCATTTCGACAATTACCTCATCGTCAAACTCTTCTAGTAATTGTAAAACTTGCCTAGAAAATTGGTTATATTTTTCATCTAATTTTTGAATGCGGCTTATTTCTTCTTGAATATCAACAATATAACCAGCTTTAGAAGCTTGATATAATTTTATCAATTCTACTGAAGGGGGAAAGATTATTTCCCTATTATCCTCATGAGCTTCCTGATTATATCCAATCATATTTTCCTTCACTATGGATAAATCTGATATTATTCCAATATTAACCACTGGTAAGTCTAAGTCAAACCAAAATTTACTCCCATGATTATAAATACTCTCAACCTTAATTTCACCACCCATCATTTCTACAATTTGGTAACTGATAGCTAGTCCTAAACCTGTACCTTCTGATTTTTTTAAAGTATTTCCTACCTGCTCAAAAGGCAAAAATATTGTTTTTAGTTGTTCATTCGTCATTCCAATACCTGTATCTATAATTTGGAATCTAATTGTAGATACAGGTAATTGCTGATTTGTTTTATAATTATCAATTACTTCCACCAAAAAAATTACTGTGCCATGTTGTGTAAACTTAATAGCATTTCCTAAAAGGTTAATTAGAACTTGACGTAGGCGTTTCTCGTCAGTTTGAATGGTAGTTGGTAAATGATGATCTACTTGATAAATAAAGTCGATAAATTTTTGTTCTGCTTTAACTCGGCAGATATGAAAAACTCCTAATAAAAATTTTTTGAAATCAAAAAATTCGGGATAAAGATCCATTTTTTTTGATTCAATTTTAGCAATATCTAAAATATCATTAATTAAATTCAATAGATGAAATCCACAATCATAAATAATATTAACCCCCTCCATTTGTTCATCACTGATATTTGGATCAAATTGGAGAATTTGTGCATAGCCAAGAATACCATTCAATGGTGTACGAAGTTCATGGCTGATATTAGCTAAAAATTCACTTTTGGCATGGTTAGCAGCATCAGCGACTTCTTTAGCTGCTGTAATTTCTGCTGTTCTTTGGGCAACGCGTTGTTCTAACTCTTGATTAGTGATTTCTAAAAATGTAAAAGATTGGCGTAGTTGATCTGCCATTTGATTAAAAGATTGAGCAAGAATACTCAGTTCATGAATGCTAAAAATCGCTACTGTTTGCTCAAGTTCTCCAGATGCGATGGCGTTCCGTCCACTGTAGGCGATCGCACTACTAGCTTTAGTTAACTTTAAAATAGGATTGGTTATCCAACGAGAAGTGTATATACCCAGTGCAGTAGCTAGAATTAACGCCCCTAAACACAACAAAATAGTTGTACGAGTATTGGTACTAATTTGCGCCATAAACTCACTTTCAGGGACAACTACCACCACCACCCAATCTAAACCCAATGGATCATGCCAAGGAGTAATTTGCACAAAATGATTCTCATCTTGTATTTTTATTACAGCTTGTTGATTAGATTTAATATTTATAATTTTCCCGAAATTATGCTGTAGATATTTTGTTGTACTTTGAATTAAAGTATTTTTACTATTTAATGCTGATAGTCTTTGTGCTTTACCATTTACCACCTTAAATGGTAAGTCATCTGCCGAAGTAGCTACTATTAATCCAGAGCGTTCTAAGATGAATATTTTACCGGTTTTACCGATTTTTAAATCAGCTAAAAAATTACTAATTTGTGACAATATCAAATCTACACTAAGCACACCAGTAAATTTATGCTGCTTCTGATTCAGAGGATAACTAGAAGATATCGACAGAATTTCTGGTTTATCTTCCCATTGATATATTTGACTCCATACAGGTCTATTTACCTTAACTGCATCTTTATACCAAGCTTCTAACCGAGGATCGTAATCTTTAATTGCTATTAATTGTCGCCGATTTACTTGACTATCAATTGTATAAACATAAAGTTTACCAATTCCCTTGTTTTGGGAAACTTCATTAATTAATAGCTGACCATTATCTAATCGTTCAACGCCAATAAATTCACCTTTGGAATTAGCAAAACTAATATAACCTACATTAAATACTTGCATCTGCTTTGCAAAATAACGGCCTGTAGCTTGGAAATCGCTTAAATTCAGCATCCCCATTTCTACCGCATCTAAATTAATTTTATTAAGCTGATCAGGCGTTGTGAGGTAAGTATCTAGGTGCTGATCAACTACTAGATTTACCTGAATCATCAGTTGATTAGCAAGTTCATTTACTGCCTTTTGTCCATTTCTAAAAGAGAGATATCCCACAAGTCCTACTGTGGCGAAAATTTGCATAATAAAAGGGACAATTAAGATGAAGCGTAGAGGCAACTTTTGAGAACGTCGAACACCAAGATGCGTCATTGTTGTTAATTCTGCATAGCTGGGAAATCTGAGTATAAATCTCTGGCATTATTTTTCCCATTATCCTAGGATCAATATCATGAGATACATTGCTAAGTTGGGGTAGCTCTTCGCAGGCATTACTCTACTAGTTTATTTAGCTAGATTGAGTATATATTAAGATAATAAGCAGTTGGTAATGTTATATCTGCTTGATCGCCACTTGAACTCACCTACATACAAAATAAGCCCGCTTAGGCGGACTATAATAAATATATATTTACCTCATTTTTTTGACACTCTCACCGTCACACTCAAAGTTTGATGGAAGATCATTACTTGATTGGGTTTGTCTAGCATTGAGTTATCTCTTGCTACTTGATTTTCTGTTTAATAAAAGTTACTACCTGAGTTAACTGTTTTTTCAAGCCATCAATCTCTGCTTGCATTTTGGCAATTTTCTCATTCAGTAGTTGAATTTCAGCCGCAGAAGTAGCTTCAGCATTTGCAACTGTCGCAGTTTTGGGAACACTAACGGTTGCTACAGCACCATTTGTGACAGTAGCAGTAGTTGCTGTCACATTTTTTACGCTGGTTACTGCTACTGGCAAAGGTTCTGGGCGTGGTAGTTTAGCCTTAGTCATTGCTGACTTAATAGCACCAATTAACTGCTTTTGGTCAAAAGGCTTACCCAAAAATTCAAAATACTCAAAAGGTTCGGTCATTTTCTCTGTAACCTCTTCCTTTCGACCAGACATAATGACTAAAGGAATCTTTCTTAAATCAGGGTGAGCTTGAACTTGCTGGAAAACCTCCCAACCACTCATTTTGGGTAGTAAAAAATCCAACATAATCAAGCTGAGTTTCTCTTGACGGATGAAATTTAGTCCTTCCAAACCGTCTTTTGCTTCCAATACCTCAAAATTGCCAGGAGGTAGCATTTCTTTTACTTTTACCCTGACAACGGTAGTGTCATCGATAACTAGAATTTTGTTACTTGCCACGACTGATTGCTCTAAAAGAATATTTAAGTTTCAATAACGGCTACGCCGATTGACTGTGAGAATGCTCCCACTATACTCAACATTGTTATTGATTAGGGGATAGTATATTTCGGTATAAATCTCGTTGCAGCTCGTGTTTTACCAAACCTCTACTTGCGTAGGGGAAATTTTGTGTCATCGTAAAATTTGAGGCTTGATCCTCAAAGCCCTCAAATTCCTGACTCTCTACTCCCTACTCCCCTATTTTGAATTGATTATGACTTCCTCTCAATCAGCCGAAATCAGAGCAGAAATTGCAGCTATGCCTAGCTGGTTACGCCGTTCTATTGGCAAAGCCAGTGAACTCTCCACAGTACAACGCATTATTAAGCAACGCCAAATTCATACTATTTGTGAAGAAGGGCGTTGTCCCAATCGAGGGGAATGCTACGCGCAAAAAACAGCTACGTTTTTATTAATGGGGCCAACTTGCACCCGTGCTTGCGCTTTTTGTCAAGTAGATAAAGGTCATGCACCCATGCCTATTGATCCAGAGGAAGCGCAAAAGGTAGCAGAGTCTGTGCAGCTTTTAGGATTGCGTTATGTAGTTCTAACTTCTGTAGCTCGCGATGACTTGCCAGATCAAGGTGCAAGTCACTTTTTCAGCACAATGACAGCTATTCGCCAACTTAATCCAGATACGCAAATTGAAGTTTTGACACCCGATTTTTGGGGTGGTGTAGGTGCAGGCGAAGTAGCTCAACGCCAGCGTCTAGACATGATTGCGCAAGCCCAGCCAGCTTGTTTTAACCACAACATTGAGACAGTGCGACGGTTAACAGGGCCAGTCCGCCGGGGTGCTAAGTACGATCGCTCTTTGCGGGTATTGGCTATAGTTAAAGAACTCGATTCTACTATTCCCACCAAATCAGGGTTAATGCTGGGACATGGTGAGACTGTGGAGGAAGTGATCACAGCGATGAGAGACTTAAGAGTAGTAGGGTGCGATCGCATAACTATTGGTCAGTATATGCGCCCCTCTTTAGAACATCTACCAGTCCAAAAATACTGGACACCAGAGGAATTTGAGCAACTCGGTAAACTAGCCCAAGATATGGGATTTAGTCATGTACGTTCTGCCCCTCTGGTTCGCAGTTCCTATCATGCAGGGGAGTAGGAAACAGGGGACTGGGGACAGTTAGAGTTATCCAATGCCCCATGCCCCAAAGTAAAATCGCAACCTTTATTGACCAACTAATGCTGGCTCTAGGATTGATGCTGCTGAAATTTGGGTATATAGTTCACTCAAATTATCTGCCACACCACCCCAACTAAACTTAGATTCAATGTGTCTTCTAGCGGCTAGACCTAATTCATTTCGCCATCTTGGATTCATCAGAATTCGGTCAATCGCAACTGAAAAAGCTGCTACATCTTTTGGTGGTACTAATAAACCAGTTTTTTCTGTAACTACTGTAAATTGAAGACCACCAACATCACTAGCGATAACTGGTGTACCACTGGACATCGCTTCAATTGCTACTAGTCCAAATGGTTCATAATGGCTGGGAACGACACATACATCGGCCGCCGCGTAGTAAGTCGGTAAAATTTCTTGCCCAAGACGACCGGGAAGAGTTGTAAAGTCACTCATGCCTAATTCTTGCACAATGCTTTCAATGCGATCGCGCTCTCTACCATCGCTAGCACCTGGGGTACTACCACCACCAATAATGAGTTTGAGTTTGCCAGAGTTGCGTAACTGAGACTCGTTAACTGCACGGACTAAGGTTTCTATACCTTTGCGAGAATCAAAACGCCCTACATACAATACGACTTTTGCGTCTTGTGCAATTCCTAATTTTGCTCTAGCAGATGCTCTGTCTATCGAGCCAAATTGCTGGATATCTGTACCACAAGGAATAACGTCAATATAACCTTTTGTGGAAACTAGCGATCGCATATGTTGCTGTTCTTGAGGGCTAGTAGCAACTATTCTTTCTGCTGTTTCCAAAACTTGTTTTTCTACTGCTAAACGTTTAGTCGCAATTAAAGGAATCGTATCTACACTTTTATATTTGACTGCTCCTAAAGAGTGGTATGTGTGAACTTGCTTACTACCTTGGAGAGCTTTTAATTGCATCCCTACCCAACTAGAAAGCCAATAGTTTGTGTGTATAACTGGATATTTAATGTGAGTTTCTCGTTGAAATTGTAGTAATTGTTGGACAAATTCTGGTAAATATTTAAAACCATGATCTCGTGGGACAAATTCCACCGGCCCGGCCGTTAAGCGAATTGTTCGACAGAGTGGAGTATGTTGAACAATTGTCTCTTGTTCAGGACTGACTCTGCGGCTAAACATATCAACTTGCCATCCCAATTCAGCTAGGGATTTACCTACTTCACGCACATAAACATTTTGCCCGCCGGCTTCCTCTTTGCCAATTTCGATCGCTGGATCTCCGTGGACAGAAATTAAAGCTATACGCTTTTCAGTGGTAGAGTTCATAGTTTGTGTGTTGCTGATGTGAATAAAGTTGTGGGCTATTTCGAGATTACTTACAGTGCATTTACTTGAAATTATGTAGGAACATTGAGTAATCTTTATTTTAATTTAATATGTCAAATCTTTTTGTCTATCTATTGCCAGGATGATACTTTTTTTTTCTACCTTTATTGTTATATTTAAATTGTTTATACCTAATTAGCTATACGGAAATCTCATACTTGTGATAGATGAACCTCTATCTATTTACCGATAAATATGCAGATATAAACTTCTTATAAATATTAATAAATCAGGTTTTTACTTAAAACACTGTTTTCATCTCAATAGATGTACTATTTTTAGTAATTATTATTAAATCTTACTACCGTATTTTTACTTATTTTTTAGCCTAAATTATTCAGAATTAATCAAATAAATCCCTAAATATGCTAAGTTATCAGGGTTAATACTGAATAATAGTTTTACTTAAAATAGTGTCTGATATTACTAATATCAAAATAACTTTTTGTAGCTTATAATACAGATTTTTTAAAATTTTCTTAGCTACATTTTTTGTGTTTAATTACAAAAAGGGTATAGGGGTGTAAGAGACTTTTAAATTCATTTGAATTTTGAATGATTTCTTGAGAGCCTCCCACTAGTGCAGTTACTTACTAGCAAAAAATGAAAGAAACTCAACCTCTTTCCTATCCCTTGTCATCGTTCGGCTAAAGCGACTCGACTGAGTTTCCCTGCGGGACGCCATGCGAACGCGGAACGTCTTATGGTGTTCTATCCGTTAGAGACAGAGGCTACGCCGACGTATAGCGTTCCGCAGGGAATCTGTCTTTTCCCTGTCATCTGTATATATGAGATTAAATTCAAAACGGGAAACCCCTCCAGCCTTAATTCAACACCTGATAAGACTGAAGGGGTTATTAATCACAAATTGGACTTCTTTTTGAGAAAGAAAGTACCAAAAAGCTGTAATGAGATTGGATTCCAGTCGAGGAGTTGTTCCTTGCCCTCACTCTGGTGATGATGACTCTGGAAGATTCAGAAAAGTTTGATGAGTTAACTAAACTAAGTACGATGGGCTGCGCCCAACCATAGGTCATCGCAATTTTTGGTAGAACGAGCTATGCAGGTAATTAGTCTAGACAAATTAAGCCAATCAACACATTTTATCCTACAACAGCGATCGCACTCACAATCGTAGCTATAATCAACCCACAGTTGAGCGATGACGGAAACGTTAGCGATTAAAAATTAAAAATCAAAAAAATCTGACTTTTAATTTTTAATCATTCACTCCTTTCACCTAGTTTGTGGTTTGAGCAGCCAGCATTTGCTTGAGCTTTTCTAATTCAGAAGCCCAACGTGGATCGGGACGAACTGCATCTGAATCAGATGTAGTTGTACTGGTTTCACGTCCACCACCACCGCGACGAGACTTTTTAGCACCTTTATCACGGCGACTACCTTCTTTGTTGGCTCTAGGAGTGGGGGTAGCACTAGCAGCTGGTGTTGGTGCTGCTTGTTCTTCTCCTTCCTCACCTTTTGTCCGAGGTAAAGCCTTCTCTAACTTGATGGGTGTTTCTTTGAACATCTGACCGTTATACTTTTCTATAATTTGGTCAGCTTGTTCATCATTATTGACTGTTAGAAAACCAAAACCCCGGCATTTGCCAGTTTTACGGTCTTTGATTAACTTAGTAGTGACAGCATCGCCTTCTGCTGCAAAAACTGCTTGCAGTTCTTGACGATCTATTTCTTCTTTTGGCAAATTGCCTATATATAGGCGAACGGACATGAACTATACCTCCAGAGTTGAATGAACATGGCAAGGCAAGAAAACAATTGCTTGGCATTGGCTTTTAAATGCTATTGACCAAGACTGCCATAAACCAATTTTTTTACTCCAAACTGTCAATCTATACAATACAGTTTTTTGTTGGGATCAAGCTTATTGAATCCAAAAGCGCATACAACGCTCTGTTAGTACCACCTTAATTCTAAAAGTTGTAAATTTGTTTTTAACTGTCTCTTGCCTTCAGCATTTTTTTTTGTTTCAATGCCTTCGCCCGCAGAATTAAATACCATCCCTTACATTACCACGGTATTTTCTACGTAGCTAGTTCAGCATATACTTTTTTTGCAATAGAGTTACTGTATCGTAGCATAAAATACATATTTTCTCAAGAACGAATATTGAATAGTAGGAAACAAAAACCAGCCATTGGCTGGTTGGTTCCCTGCTGTGTTGGGAGGATAAACATCAATAGATTGGCGCAGGCAGCTAACGGTAGTTACCAAGCTGGAACGCTAAGTTATTTCAGTTATCAATGATTTTGTAAACAAATGTAACACTCCAAAAGAAAATTTGCAATATTTATTTACATTTGATGATTGGGCATTGGTCAACCCCTACCCTGCGGGACACTTTGTGAATAATGTATAATCTTTGAGATGTTTCGCTTCGCTCAACATGACAACTTCAGCATTTATGCAAGAGGTCTAGTGAAACAAATCCAAAATTCGTTGACTTTTGCGTAGCAGGGTTAGCCGGTGAGAAAAATATAAGCCCCCCAAGCCTGGGCTACAACCGCTATAACTGTAGACCAGATGGGATGAGGACTATTGAGGGTTTTACCATTTTGAGTTTGCAGGGTTTGGATATCTACCCAGGGTGTTGCACCTCGACGAAACCAGCCTGTAACTATCACTTGCCGACCAATTAATTCTTGATGATAAATTGGTTGTCCTAACCAGGAAACATGGTGTAGTTTCACTAAACCTGTGCTGGACTGTAAGATTAAGTCCTGTGCTAAAGCATTACTAATGCCGGGACGACCTAATAACTTACCAACAAAACGCACCTTGACGCTATCGATGGGGATGCTGGAGGGGTTGGCTAACAGGTAAGGTAACTGTTCATCAGTGTGGACGCTATTAGCTTTAATGTCTGGAAAAAAGGAGTTCATCCTAATTACCATACCAATGCTAAAGCAGATGAGTAGGCAACCGATCACGAATGACCAATCTTCGTAAATCCACTTGAGATTTAAAAACTTGAGTGCGAAAGCAGTTTGCCAAGATGACCAAATCAAACCCGCAAACAAAAAACCTAGGGGAATCCCTAGGAATGGCGCAATTTGCAACAAGAAAGATTGACGGGTAACGGTCAATGCTTGCTGACTGAGTGATTGCTGGCTAGCTAGATGTAATTCGGGGTCTATATGCCAGTACCGTGCTATTTGACATAGACGTTCGATGCGATCGCCTATTAACGGATGCGTGTTATTCAGAGTCAACCAACGCCGATAGGGATTAGTATTATCCCACATCAACATTGATTCAAAGTTGAGATGACCTGCAATGCTACCCAAAGTAATACTTTGTTGATAACTAACTGGCAATAATATATTTAAGCTTTCTAACTGCCAACTCGTGGATTCTGTTTTTTGGATATCAGCAGCAATGCCAATGGTAATTTTGAGTAAGGCACGAATCAAACCATTGGGATTACCGGTGATTTCGGCGGCGAGGCGATCGCTATGATAAGGGCGCAAACGCGAATATAGCAATGCCGTCCCAGTCAGCACACACCATAAACCATAGATGAGACTAGAGACGATACTAAATGGCCAATGCCATACACCCTTAGCTGATGTATTCCCCCAGACAGCAACTTGCTGGTAGAGTTTGTAAATTGGTAGCGTCAGCAACAGCATTAAAGACATGAGAACAAAATCTTTGTAAGTGATTTGTCCTAGTTGCGTTGCATAGATGGTAGCAATTTCATCATCAGCTAATTGATCTAACAGACCTTGACTAACTACAATTCGCGCATTTCTGGGTAAATTGCCATAAGTGAGAGCTATGGGTGCAGATGTTGGTAAAATTCGTAGTTGGGGGGATGGCCAGTGACGCTGTTGGCAGTAGCGATGCAATACACGGGGCGTTTCTCGACTATGGTTGTGTAGAATATCTTTTGATAACTCACGCTGACCGTAAAACTCTCCTAAAAACCAATCTAATAACCAAGGCGAGAGGGCGATCGCTACGAACAAAACACTAATTAAGACTGGGGTAGGATCACGATAGAGCAACTGTAATGGCTCTAAATAAGGCAGTTTAACTAAAGTCCAGTTAATTGTACCCGTTGCAAACTTAAACAGTTCTCGCAACACCCAAAACAGTGCCATGAATGTGCCTGCTGCTAGGAGTCGCAAGGGTATTAAGCTTGGTTTTTGTAAAGGTTGCCAGACTTTGGCGCGTTTTGCTTGTCGCCAATAAATACCAAATTCTTTAGTTTTGGCGTAACCTGTCGTGTCAATTAAAGGGTTGCTGGCTAAATTTTGTCTGTCAATAAATGTATTTTGAAAACCCACAGACGGCAAAGCAGATGAATAGCTAGTTTTGGCTGGAGCTGGCTGCTGCTTTGATGTCTGATTAACCTGGGTATTGTCTGATTTTTTGCGCTTTGTTTTGCTTTTTGTGAGGTGTACAAGAGCCGTTTTTGCCCATTCTTTCACCTTGGGGTTTTGACTGTCAGTGAGGGACTGACACAGAGCGATCGCCTTGCGAACTTCACCACAGCGTGCATAGGCCATGACTAAGCCTACCCTAGCTTGCAGTCTAGCAGTTTCATTGCCCTGATGACTTGCTAAAGGTTCTAGTTGAGCGATCGCTGCTTGATAACTTCCTTGTTTGAGGGCAACTAAACCAGCCTCCAAAGACGATTTAGCGTGTGAAGGCATAGAAATTTTGACACTCCATCTGTGTGATTTGCTCCACGGTTATAGCAAAGCGCGAATCAACAGATGCCGTGTACATCAAACCAGTGGTTTCTATCAGAAGGCAGAAGGCTAATGTTTCTACTACTCAGCACTCAGCACTCACTTACTCTTCTACTGCTTTTTGACTAGAAAACACTGGGGCGATCGCGCTGAGTTTCAACTCTGGATGATCTCCCTGTAACTGTTGACAGTTCCATTCATTGCGGAACAGTAAAACTGGGCGACCCATGCTGTCTTTGACTGTGGTGGTGTTGAATATACGTCCCACCTTATTCAAAGCTTCCCAGCCACCGTCTACCCAACGGGCGACGCTGTAGGGTAGTAGTTCCAGCAGGGTTTCTACACCATACTCGTTTTGTAAGCGAAACTGCACCACCTCGAACTGTAACTGCCCCACGGCTGCCATAATGGGGTCACGTTTAGCTTCATCATTTGAATACATGATTTGTACTGCACCCTCTTCCCGCAATTCGGAGATGCCCTTTTGGAATTGCTTAAATTTCGAGGGGTTGGGATTGCGAAGAGACGCAAAAAGTTCTGGTGAAAAATACGGAATTCCTTCATATTCCAGCTTTTGCCCCGTATAAATTGTATCGCCGATCGCAAAAACACCTGGATTATTTAAACCGATTACATCACCTGGATAAGCCGTATCAATGGATTCGCGTTCTTGAGCAAAGAGTTTTTGCGGTCTTGATAACCTGACAACTTTGCCAGTGCGAGCATGATTCACTGTCATATCTTTTTCAAACTTACCAGTGCAGACCCGGATGAAAGCAACGCGATCGCGATGTTTTGGATCCATGTTGGCTTGCAGTTTGAAAACGAACCCTGAAAATTCTGGATAAGTGGGGGGTACTTCGCCGAGGCTACTTGTATGGACACCTGGTTTAAGCGCGTAGTCGAGGAAGTTCTTTAGAAATAACTCTACCCCAAAGTTTGTCATTGCGCTACCAAAGAAAACTGGGGTCATTTTTCCTTGATGGATCAAATCCAAATCTAGCTCTGGGCCTACCCCTTCTAAAAGTTCTAAATCATTTTTGAGTTGGTAGTACAAATCCTGTTCCAGTAGTTCCTCAACTTTGGGGTCGCCCAAGTCTACAGTAGTATCGCGGGCTTCTTTACTGCCGTGTGCGCTGCGTTCAAATAGGTGAATTTGTTGCTGATGTCTGTCAAAAACACCTTTAAAGCGATCGCCCATCCCAATCGGCCAGTTGACTGCATAAGTTTGCAAACCCAACTCTTGCTCAATTTCATCCAACAGTTCCAGTGGTTCTCTACCCGGACGATCCAACTTGTTAATAAATGTAAAGATTGGTAAACCTCGCAGTTTACAAACCTCAAATAATTTCCGTGTTTGGGGTTCAAGACCTTTAGCGACATCAATTAGCATCACAGCATTATCAGCCGCCGCGAGAGTCCGATAAGTATCTTCACTGAAATCTTGGTGTCCTGGTGTATCAAGTAAATTAATTTGGCAGTCTTTGTATTCAAACTGCAATACTGTAGAGGTAATAGAAATACCCCGTTGTTGCTCCATTGCCATCCAGTCTGAAGTTGCCTTACGTTGCGCCCGACGAGCCTTAACAGCACCCGCCTCGTGAATTGCGCCCCCGTACAGTAGTAGCTTTTCCGTCAGAGTAGTTTTACCAGCATCCGGGTGAGAGATAATCGCAAAATTACGGCGAAGTTCAACTGCTTGACTAAGTTCCGTCTGAAGTTCAGTTGACATAATATTTTATTGAGTTCCTTGTTACGTTACTTAACTTAATTTTTTCTACTTTAGCGAGTCTCTTCATCTTAAAACAACGAAGCTCATCACAAATAATGCAAAATTTAAAAGTATTCATGCAACCGTAACATTCCAATTACCGACACAAACTCACAAAAAACTCTCAGCGCACCTTTGCGATTACCTCCGCGCCACTTTGCGTTTTAATTTACAATAACCGCAGGACAAACTTTTAATAAAAATTATCATAAAACTTCCCAAAAAATTGAGAATTTATAAATAGTAAAATTGAACGTTAATTCATATTTTCAACGACTTTAATTCATTAACAAGGCAAAATCAGAGATTTGTTTATCTTCATGCAGGAAACAGACATCTACCACATTAGATTTTAGATGCTCAATCCAAAATGCCTCCTGCCTCCTGTAGAATACAAAATTGCCCCACAGCTTGATCAGGAGTAGGGCAAAGGACAGTTAAGCACTGTCTGTAGTCTGTCTGACAATAACAGAGTTTTGTCTGACTTTTGTGACGGTTTATCTTGTGTCCATTATATTCCTACTTTTTCACAGAAATTTATGTTTCCCACCCATCGCCCCCGCCGTCTGCGTACCCATCCCCAACTGCGCCGGATGGTACGAGAAACCGTAATCACCACAAATGATTTAATCTACCCCTTATTTGCTGTACCAGGCCAGAGCATTGCCAAAGAAGTCAAATCAATGCCTGGAGTTTACCAACTTTCCGTAGATAAGATTGTCGAAGAAGCTAAAGAAGTTTATGACCTAGGAATTCCCGCTATTATTTTATTTGGTATTCCTGCCGACAAAGACACAGATGCAACCGGTGCTTGGCATGATTGCGGCATTGTCCAGAAAGCAGCGACAGCAGTAAAATCAGCAGTACCGAATTTGATTGTCATTGCCGACACTTGTTTGTGTGAATACACCAGTCATGGACACTGCGGTTATCTGCAAGTCGGAGACTTGACAGGAAGAGTTCTCAACGACCCCACTTTAGAACTACTGAAAAAGACAGCCGTTTCCCAAGCTCAAGCCGGTGCTGACATTATTGCGCCTTCCGGCATGATGGATGGCTTTGTCCAAGCAATTCGTGTTGCTTTAGATGAAGCAGGATTCCAAGACACCCCCATTTTGTCCTATGCTGCTAAGTATGCTTCGGCTTATTATGGGCCATTTAGAGATGCAGCCGATTCAACACCCCAATTTGGCGACAGAAGAACCTACCAAATGGACCCCAGTAACGCGCGTGAAGCGATTAAAGAAATTGAGCTAGACATTGCCGAAGGTGCGGATATGCTCATGGTCAAACCAGCCTTAGCATACATGGATATCATCTGGCGTGTGAAAGAAGCCTGTAACTTACCTGTGGCTGCTTACAACGTTTCGGGTGAATATTCAATGGTCAAAGCTGCGGCTTTGAATGGTTGGATAGATGAACAGCGCGTAGTCATGGAAACCTTAACCAGTTTCAAACGTGCTGGCGCAGACTTGATATTAACCTACCACGCCAAAGATGCAGCTAGATGGTTGCGGTAAGTTACGATTTTCCGCTTGTGAGAGACGTTGTAATACAGCGTCTCTTAGTACAATTCGTAATTCGTAATTCGTAATTCGTAATTAAGTAGAACAGGGTAAATGATTAAAGGTTTGTAGTGAGAACTTTAGTTCTCTCTGCGAGACGCTCCGCGTTCGCGCAGCGTCCCGCAGGGAACAAAAAAGGACTAAAGTCCTTACTACGAACTCAGTCCTAGTATTTTTGCATTATTTAACATATGGGACTCATATTTGATTTTTAGTTATTGTCTAACTTCCTTAACAATTTGGCTTATTTCTTCAAGTGTTGGTTGATGAGGATCTGAAGCAGCCTCTGCTACTCTTTGCCTTAATTCTTGTAGCGTCAATCGCTTATTTGTCTTCTTGAAAATAATTTCATCTTCTGTAACTGAGACTTCATACGCAGTAAAAGGCTGAAATTCTTTCAAAACTTCTGGAGGAATTTCTAGTTTTCTGTCTGCCGTTACTTTGGCAATAATACCTTTATTCATAATTTGAATATTTCAGTTAATTGGTGTTTGAAAACCAACGCGTAGGGTGTGTTAGCGACAGCGTAACGCACCTCCTAAAGCTACTGGCTACTGGCTAAAATTTTGTTTGCAAAAAAACGTTTGGTTGCGCTGCGCTTAAACCAACCTACATCTGATAACTTATAACCTGTTGTATTTTACTTAACTCAAGCCAAGCTACTATGCTGAAAAATAACAACTGAGAAAATCTTGTGGTGTCATAATTTTAATTCCATTAAATTCTATTAACACCAATAAATCTAAATCACCAGTAATAATTACCTCAGCTTGTGCAGCTACAGCCGCAGCTAAAACTATAGTATCCTTTTGGTCACGTAATTGAGAAGCTTCTACAGAAATAGTTGGACAGTAGTTACATAAACCCTGAGCTACAGATATTAAATCAGCAAACGTATAATCTCTTTGTGTTAGTCTTACTTGAAATTTATCCCGTTTTAAAGTCGTTTCTAGTTCTAATAATAACGGTTCAGAAATAAATATATTTATTTGTTCATTTCTAGCTAAACGTAGTATTTTTCCAGGAACACCCCCCCACAACATGGCTGAAATCCAAATATTAACATCAAGGATAACTTTCATGGATTAGACCATAACTCCCGTCTGACATCCTTAACTATTTGGCTAATTTCTTCCATTGTGGGTTGATTAGGATCAGGTTCTAAAGTTTCTAATTCTTTGAGAAAATCATCTAAATTTACATTTGATTGAGTAATTTTTTCTAAAACAATAGAATTGCCTTGAATAATTATTCGGTATTCATCACCAGGTTGCAGTTGAGATTGAATCTCTGGTGGTAAAGTTATTTGTTTTTCGTCAGTCACTCTAATAATTGGATGTGTCTGCATAATATTTACTATAGGAATGATATTTGATTTGTAAACATATACTTAGAAAGCTTTAGAAGGTGTGTTACTAACACACACTACTAAGAGAGATATTAAATATGCAACTACATGAAATATTTTTTTATTATTACTTGAATTTTATCACGTTTTAAGTTGTTTCTAGCCCCAACACCAACTCTGTAGATTTGAGCAAGTTTAGTTCACCGGAATAACCCTCCTCAATTCCCCCTGTCCCAATTCCTAGTTCCCCCTTGCGCCCTGCCCCCCTGCCTCTTCTAGTCAGTCCCCACCCGAAAAAATCCGTTACCAAAACTGCAACCACGGATGAGTTCGCTAGTGATACCCAGTAGAATCAACATTAAAGTTTCAGCAATATCACTGGCGACAATTAAATATTTTACCAACAGAGGGAATTAATATCGGCAGGATAGGGCTGTAACTAATCACTGATTGAGGCTGTGAGGCTAAAGAATGGAGAGGAGTGTAAAGTCTCAAGGGTTATGTTGGTGCTGGCTAGCAAAAGTCACCCGCCACAGTTTAATTTTCTTGCTGAGTGCTGTTTTGCTATCGGAGTCAGTGGGAGCAACCCAGAGAAATCAAAGGTTACAGATAGCACAGCAACCAGAAAACACACAACAAAATGCAACTCGCGCTGCTGCGGAAAAATTGACACAAGAGGGGGTGCAACTTTTTCAACAAGGCACAGCAGAATCACTGCGACAGGCGAGGGATAAATGGTTGGAAGCCTTAAAACTTTGGCAGCAAGTTGATGATAAAAGACAGCAAGCCTTTACCCTTCTTGGTATTGGCTTCGTCTACGACTCATTAGGAGAAAAGCAAGAGGCACTCAAATACTACAACCAAGCCCTACCTCTATACCGGGCAGTGGAGGACAGGGGAGGGGAAGCCACCACCCTCAACAATATTGGCTCTGTCTACGACTCATTAGGAGAAAAGCAAGAGGCACTCAAATACTACAACCAAGCCCTACCTCTATACCGGGCAGTGGAGGACAGGGGAGGGGAAGCCACCACCCTCAACAATATTGGC
>NZ_CAWUDL010000067.1:0-36920 GCF_963920945.1 Anabaena sp. CCY 9402-a | reverse complement strand
TCTTGGCAACAATGCTTACTTTACATCACTTTGAGCCTTAACTGAACCGTATTGGATTACCACCGACTTACTTAGTCTTGGTTCACACTTCCCATTTCTTGTACGCAAAACTGCTGGTTACGATAGGCATAAATCAAAAAAATTACACCAAGTTTAAGAAAACCTGTCTTTAGCAAGTGAAGTGATACTTTAGATAATTAGTTGCCCAGAAGGGCGCAAATTATGAAAAATTTTTCATCTTCCCTTGGTAAGACTAAAAAAAATAAATTAGCTTGTTTTGCAACTACATTTATAGCTTCCTTAGCATTAGCTGGTAGTGTTAACCCTGCCAACGCTACTAATGTAAAAACATCTACTTTAGAAGAAATTGCCTCTGCATCAGTCCCTCTGGAGCAGACACAACCAAATATTGCTCAATTACAAATCAGCAACAGGCAATATCAAGCAGTTGGAGTTGATCCTGTATTGCTTGTCCCCATTGTGGTGGTTGGTGGTTTGGTCATCTTTTTCCCCCTGTTCTTTGGTGGATTAGTAGTTATTGGCGAACGAGAAGTTGGCGTTGTTGTCAAAAAATTCACTATTTCTGGAAAAGGTCTACCAGCCGGACAGCTAATTGCCCTCAACGGTGAAGCAGGTTTGCAAGCTGACACCTTAGCACCTGGTTGGCACTGGGGTTATTGGCCTTGGCAATATTCGGTACGCAAAGAGACAGTTGTTGTTGTTCCTCAAGGTGAAATTGCGGTTATTGTCGCTGCTGATGGCGAATCTAATCCACCAGAACGGATATTAGGTAAAATCGTTAGCTGTGATAATTTTCAAGATGCCCGAAAATTCCTCACCCAAGGAGGCGAAAAAGGGCGGCAAATGGGGTTTATCACTGCTGGTACATACCGGATCAACACTGCCCTGTTTAAAGTAATCATGGCTGCCAACGCCACTACTCACGGTATGACTCCCGAACAGTTACGCGTGTATACTGTGGCATCTGATAAAGTGGGCATCGTCACCACCTTAGATGGGATGCCGATATCCGGAGGTGAAATTGCCGGTACAGTGATTACAGGACACGATAACTTCCAAAACGGTCAGAAATTTTTGGATGGTGGGGGACGCAGGGGTTTACAAGAGCAAATTCTGCTTTCTGGTTCTTGGAATCTCAATCCCTGGCTTGTCAACGTTGAACAAGTACCAATGACGGAAATTCCCATTGGCTATGTAGGTGTGGTAATTTCTTTCGTCGGTAAAGCCCAAGAAGATGTGAGTGGTGCAGCTTTTACCCACGGTAACTTAGTGAATCCTGGTCATAAAGGTGTCTGGGTTGAACCTCTGTATCCGGGTAAACATCCCATCAACACCCGCATCATGAAAGTAGAGTTAGTACCAACTACTAACATCGTATTAAACTGGTCAGGACGCACAGAAAGGCATAAATACGACGCGAATTTAGAATCTTTAACTGTCCGTTCTAAAGATGGTTTCGCCTTTGATTTAGAAGTATCGCAAATCATCCATGTTGGCGCGTTAGATGCACCGAAAGTAATTTCCCGCGTGGGTGCAATGCAAAATTTGGTTGATAACGTCCTTGAACCCAGCATTGGTAATTATTTCCGCAACTCAGCCCAAGATTACACCGTGCTGGACTTTTTAAACGCTCGGAGTGAACGCCAAGTGGAAGCCTCAGAGTATATTAAAGCAGCATTGCGAGCTTATGACGTGCAAGCAATTGATACCTTAATTGGTGATATTCAACCACCAGCATCGCTGATGTTAACCCAAACAGAACGTAAGATTGCTGAAGAAGAACGCAAAACTTACGAAGTGCAGCAAATGGCACAAACCCAACGCCAGAAACTTGTGCGGGAGACAGCTTTGGCTGATATTCAACAAGAAATGGTGAAATCAGAGCAAAGCGTGCAGATTGCGGAACTGAAAGCCCAAGCAAACATTAAGCACGCCAATGGGGAAGCAGAATCTACCAAACTCAAAGCGATCGCAGAAGCGGAAGGGATTCGCGCCACAGGTAATGCCAAAGCTGAAACCTACCGTACTGGTGTGCAAGCCTTGGGAACACAAGGTTATACAGCCATGCAACTCATGCAGATTATTGGCGATCGCAATGTCCGCTTGATTCCTGATATCTTAGTTGGTGGTAGCAATGGCAGCACTAACGGTTTAGTTGATGGGTTACTGTCAATGATTTTATGGAATCAAACCAATAAGGATGGTGAGGCTACACTCATAGATCCACAACCAATAGTCCCTCCCACATCACCAGCCAATAGTACCAGTCAGATATTAGTAGAATCACCAAAAGATAAGTATTAAAAAATACTTATAGCAAACCCCCAATTTCTTCAAGAAATTGGGGTTCTATTTTTTAATATGTATTAATACTAAGGACAAAACAAACTATCCCGTGTGTCACGTCCAGTAGTAGGGTTAGTACCTTTAGCTAACTTGCACAATTTTTTTTGTTCATCCTGACGTAATAGCGCATCAGTAAAATCTGCTCCATCAATAATTGCGCCGTCAAACTTGGCACTAGCCGCAAATGCTCCTTCCAATACAGCATTTGTTAAATTAGTTTTGATGAGACGAGCTGAGTCTAGGGTAGCATTTGTTAGGTCTGCTCCCTGTAAATTGGCTGACTCTAAATTGGCAGCAAAGAAACTCACACCCCGTAAATTAGAGTTACTAAAGTTACTTTGACGCAAGTTAGCTTTCGTAAAACTAGAGTCTGTTAAATCACGCCCTGAAAAATCAGCCTCTATTAAAATTTCTTTGTTGTACTCAAGTGCTAAAGCTGTGGGAGAAAAACCAGCAATTACCGTGATGCCGACTGCTATGCACAGCAATAAACTAAGTATATTGGTCAAAATTCGATGATATTTTTTATGCCCTAACTCGAAGCGAGTAGAAGATAAATCGAGTTTAGAAGCTAATAGGCGATCGCTGTTTACGTAATTTTCCGCAAGAAAAGTACAGTATAGCCAATCGCTTAACCTAGATAACTTAAAATTCATGCTATTCCCAGCCAATGGTAAATCCTCCTCCATCACATTATGCCGATATTGGGGAATTAGGAGAAGACCTCGTAACTCAATGGTTACAATCTACAGGTTGGTTAATTATACAACGGCGTTTTTGTTGTCGTTGGGGAGAAATTGACATTATCGCTCAGTATCCCAATACAACAAGAAACCAAATAGACTCTACACTGGCTTTTATAGAAGTTAAAACCCGTAGTATCGGTAATTGGGATTCCTGGGGTAAAAATGCCATTACCCCTAAAAAACAGGCGAAAATCGGACGGACTGCTGGCATATTTTTAGCCAAATACCCTGAGAAAGCAAATTGCTCCTGTCGCTTTGATGTGGCGATCGTTCGTTGTCAGCCAATTTCGCAACAATACCCTCATCACAAAGTCATTCCAGAAGCCCTAGCCATCTCATCGGTTGCAGGATACCAATTTCAGTTACAAGAATATATTCCGGCTGCTTTCGATGTGATTGATTAGAGGCGATCGGTAATTGGTTATGGATGAAATATCTTTATTACCAATTACCAAATTGTATGTAACATCTTTAAATACATAAGGTTTTATGAAAAAAGGTAAAGGGCTAACTAGAATTTTGGCCAACCTAGTTTTTCCTGTCACCTGTTCCCTGTTCCCTGTTCCCTTTCAGGCCAGAGTTTCTGGACAATAACCCAACCCCCGGACAAACTGTTGTCGGAAAGCCTCTATTTCCTCTCTTTCTGGGCTACCGTGAGAAACGATCGCTACTTGATAGCGGCGCATCACATCAACAGGGCATTGCCCAGCTTCTAAACTCCAAAGTGCCATTTGTACCCGCATCGGCGGCTCATAGCTAATTCCCATTTCATTGAGAAAAGCTCGAATATCTCCATCCTCTTGGGGCGAAATTTGACCTTTTAGTTTGATCCTCACCACCCAACCATCAATTTGATGAATCACGGTGACGAACGAAACAGGAGTTCTAGGTCTAGCGTGCAAGTGTTGAACAACTCTCAGGGTGAGACTGGCATTTGCCAGATAATACAAGTATTCCATCATAATGCTTTTGGATCAAAGCCAATCCTACATTTCTATCTTCTTAAATTGATCCCTACTTTCGGTAGGGTAAAAGCCCCCGTCTTTGCATGGGGAGTTTTACCCAATTTTTATATTATTGTCTACGCGTCACTGATTCTTGTAGTCTAAGCAAGGGACTAGCACCGCTACGCGGAAGTCAAAAGTCAAAAGTCAAAAATGAAGAATTTTGCTTGTGTGAGATGGTAGCTTGATTTACGCCACGCTGTACTAGTGAATAAGAACTAGGGACTATGGACTAGGATTTTTACTCAGCACCGGCTAAACGCCGTGCTACCGCTAACATTACTCATTACTCATTACTCACAATCGGCTAAACGCCGCGCTACCGCTAACAGCACTCTTTCAATAGAACAGCTAGTATTACAAGTCAATCACATTCAAATGTCTAAACAAGCAACACAAGATACAAATTTAGATTGTTCATTAGCTGGATATGATTATGAACTGCCTTCAGAACTGATTGCTCAAAATCCGGCTGTTCCTAGAGATAGTTCTCGCTTGTTGGTAGTTAATGCTCAGACTACAGGAAATACAACAGCACCATTAAACCACATTTTTCATGATTTACCAGACCTCCTGCGCCCTGGAGATTTGTTAATCATGAATAACACCAAAGTCATTCCAGCAAGACTTTATGGACGTAAGTCAACTGGTGCAGAAGTAGAAATTTTACTTCTAGAAGAACGCCAGCATAACTGTTGGTTAGCCCTAGTTAAACCCGGAAAACGGTTTAAAACAGGAAGTAAAATCTTTTTTGAACCAGGAAAATTTCCTCTCTCCCCAATCCCCAATCCCCAGTTCCCAGTCCTCAATCCTCAGCTAACAGCTACCGTCTTAGAAACAGATAAGGACACAGGTGGACGCTTATTGCAATTTGATACACCAGATAATCAATCTTTAATCAAAGTTTTAGATAAATTCGGTGAAATCCCGCTTCCGCCTTACATTACTACATCCCAAGCGGCAGATGAACAGTATCAAACTGTTTACGCCGAACAACCAGGAGCGATCGCAGCTCCAACGGCTGGGTTACACTTTACACCAGAATTAATTGCTAAATTAGGCGATCGCAATATCAATCAAGCTTTTATTACTCTGCACGTTGGTGTAGGAACTTTTCGCCCTGTGGAAGTGGAAGATGTCACTAGCCATGAAATGCACGAAGAATGGATTGAAGTTCCCGCCGATACTGTAGAGAAAATTCGCGCCACCAAAGCCGCAGGGGGTCGCATTATCGCTGTAGGAACGACAGCAGTACGCGCTTTAGAAGGTGCAGCCGCCGCATCTGGAGATTTGCAACCTTTTTGTGGAAAAACCAACTTATTTATTTATCCTGGCTACCAATGGCGAGTCGTGGAGGGTTTAATTACTAACTTTCATCTACCCCGTTCTAGTTTACTAATGCTGGTTAGTGCGCTCATAGGCAGACAGAGGTTATTAAATATATACCAGCAAGCGATCGCTTCTCGATATCGGTTTTATTCTTTTGGTGATGCCATGTTAATTTTGCCAGAAGCTAAGAGAGTGCTGAGTAATGAGTGCTGAGTGCTGAGTGAGGAGTGGGGAGTGAGGAGTGGGGAGTTTAGATCAAAGAAAAGGGTAGTATTTTTCCCAATGCCCAATTCCCAGTCTCTTTACAAATTTTTCTTGTGCAACTTTTAATTTTTCATGTAGTGGTGGGTACTCTGACTTATAAGGATCTAAACCTTCGTGCAGAGATTCCATTATGTATAAAGAACATCTTTTGAAGCAGTGGTTATACGGTTTTTCTTCCATCACCTGTCATCGCATTTCCCGTTGGCAAAAGCCACCATTAGGGCTTCTCTGTGCTGCCTCTGCTGTTTTGATGTTGGCTGCACCGACGGTTTTTAATTTGCCAGGAGGTAAGGTACTCGCACAAATTCCTATCTCTCAGGATTTAGATGCGGCTATTTTTTACCAACAGGGAGTGACGCGCTACAACCGCAGCGACTGGCCAGGTGCAGAATATGCTTTTCGTCAAGCATTGCAGCAAGATCCAAATATTGGCATGGCAAGGAATTATCTGGGTAATATTTTCCTCATGCAAAATCGTCTAGATGTAGCAGTGCAGGAATATGGTGAGGCGATTAGAATTAACCCCAATCTGGGAGAAGCTTATTACAACTTAGGGTTAGCATTGCATCGCCAAGGACAAAAAGAAGCAGCTATTACAGCTTATCGTCAAGCTTTAGTAGTAGATCCAAGCAGGGCAACAACTCAATACAATTTGGGTTTATTACTCTACGAACAAGGAGAACTACCAGAAGCGATCGCAGCTTACCAACAAGCAATTAATTTTGATAGCAGCAATGCTAATGCCTATCATAATCTAGCGATCGCCCTGCAAGAATCTGGCAAAATGGAGGAAGCGATCGCCACTTATCAGCAAGTTCTTAAATTAGATCCCAAAAATGCCGCCGCTTATAGTAATTTGGGAAGTCTGATGGTACTCCAAGGTCAAACTGCTGAAGCTATTACAGTCTATACGCAGGCTGTTCGTCAAGATCCTAAAAATACCTCAGCTTATTATAATTTAGGTGTCACTTTATACAATCAAGGCGACCTAAAAAAAGCTAGCAGTGCCTTAAAACGCGCCCATAACCAATACCGCGAGCAAGGTAATCTTGAGCAAGCACAAAAAATTGAACAACTAATGCAGCAAGTTGATCAAAAAATCGCACAACAAAAACTTGAGCAGCAACAAGCATCTAATCCTCAGCAGACACCAAAGCCTAACAACAATGAAGTAGAAACTAATTCTAGTGATACGCCTGTCTCATCTGAACCACCTCTACTTCAACCAGTTATTCCTGGTTCTACGCCAGATCAAGATGATCGTAATGGCAAAGTGTAAATAATTAAAGATTTATAGTCAGGGATTTAGTCCTAAAAAAAGGGCTAAATCCCTGACTAAGAAATCAATTCCGATAACTTTACATTGTTTAACATAGTTTTATTTATTCCCACGGCTTACTTAAGATAAACAGCAATCACCGGATCTTAAATAAGTTGGTTTACTGAACCAAGAACCCTCAAAATTCTATTTCGAGGAGTGCTAATATTCTGAAAATTGTATTTTAGAAAACAAAATTATCTGAACTATCAAACATATAAGAGTTGCTAATTGTATTTTATTGAAAGTTTGTAAAATCTCTCACTTTGAAAAATGTCACAATCAGTTATTATATGAGCGTATGCTTTAGTTCAGAAGCAGAGGAGGATTAGTTGAAGATTATGCTAGCAATATAAATGCTGCCTTACAACACTTGCCATCTGTGACTTAAAAGAGACTATGCAAGCTTTGCAATCTGTTTTATCGCTGAACTAGTTGCTCTGTTTTTGACAATTACGTGATCCCACATGACTATCTACGTTGGAAATCTCTCTTACCAAGCTACCGAAGCAGACTTGAAAGCCGTATTTGCAGACTACGGCGAAGTCAAAAGAGTTGTTTTACCTACTGACCGTGAAACCGGGCGGATGCGTGGTTTTGCTTTTGTTGAAATGAATGAAGACACCCAAGAGGATGCAGCTATTACTGAATTAGATGGTGCAGAATGGATGGGTCGTCAACTTAGAGTCAACAAAGCTAAACCGCGAGAAGATGACCGACGAGGTGGTTGGAACAAAAGACAAGACTTTTAATCTGGCTACGAATTTTAGCACTATTGTTTAGAGTAGCGCAACGTCCATGGGCGTGAAGTTTACCTTTCCCAGTGTCACGAGTAGAAAAATGATTTTTTTCCTATTTCTGTGGTAAAAAAAATCATTTTTTAAACACCAAAACACAAAGGAAAAAATATTCTTCTCTACTAAAATTTGTGTGCATTGTATCTTTACCTTCAAAGGATTGAAGTGTTGATTCTGCTATGAAGTGCTAGCAATAATCAGCCATTATTAACAAATTGACAATACCAATCCGACCAGTTAACTTTAGGCAAAAATTTCTAATAACTCGTCGGATTTTTTTTGGTAGAAAAATTTGTATTCTACGTAAGATTTATTTGTTTAGATGTAATAAACACTAAGTAAATGCTGTAAACTTATTTTTCTGCAATGGCGATCGCCCCAAGCATGGCAGCCAAAAAAATTGATTCCTTTAGTTTATCTAAAATCACATCTAAGTTATCAAATTACCTTTCTAAGATAGAGGCAGCAGCTATAAGTTGCCATAATGAAACTGACTCACCCAACTAACAAACAGCCAGTCCCTAGGGAGTAACCAAAATGACTAAAGCGTCAGAACCTTTAGAGATGTCGATGAACGACGCTACAGACAAAAGCCTAGATCGTGATTGTACAACCTTATCACGTCACGTACTACAGCAACTTCAGAGTTTTTCCCCAGATGCACAAGATTTAAGTGCGCTGATGAATCGGATTGCTTTAGCAGGCAAACTAGTTGCGCGTCGCCTCAGTCGTGCCGGTCTAATGGAAGGCGTTCTGGGATTTACTGGGGAAGTCAATGTGCAAGGAGAATCCGTCAAAAAGATGGATGTCTACGCCAACGACGTATTTATCTCAGTGTTTAAGCAAAGCGGCTTAGTTTGTCGCCTAGCTTCCGAGGAAATGGATGAACCCTATTACATTCCCGAAAATTGCCCCATAGGTCGCTATACCCTGCTATATGACCCCATTGATGGTTCATCAAACACCGATACTAATCTGAGTTTGGGGTCTATTTTTGCGATTCGTCAACAAGAAGGAGACGATAGTGATGGACAGGCTAAAGACCTACTCACCAACGGACGTAAGCAAATTGCTGCGGGGTACATACTTTACGGGCCTAGCACCATGCTGGTCTATACCATTGGCACAGGAGTTCATTCTTTTACCCTAGATCCCAGCTTGGGAGAGTTTATCCTCACTGAAGAAAATATTAGGATTCCCAACCACAGCCCCATCTACAGCGTGAACGAAGGTAACTTTTGGCAATGGGAAGAATCCTACCGGGAATACATCCGTTACGTCCATCGCACAGAAGGTTACACATCCCGCTACAGTGGCGCAATGGTAAGTGATATCCACAGGATTTTGCTACAAGGTGGTGTATTTATTTACCCAGGTACAATTCAAAAACCAGAAGGAAAATTGCGGTTGTTATATGAATCTGCTCCCCTAGCCTTTTTGATGGAACAAGCTGGCGGTCGTGCTACTACAGGCTTAGTAGAAATATTAGACGTAGTACCGACAAAACTGCATCAACGCACCCCATTAATTATTGGTAGCAAAGAGGATGTCGCCAAGGTAGAGTCGTTTATTCAGAATGGTCATTAAGGAGGCAGAAGGCAGAAGGCAGGAAATGAGTATCGTAACAGTATCTTTACTCAGCACTCAGCACCGGCTAAACGCCGCGCTACCGCTAATAGCACTCAGATTATCTCAGCTGGCCGATGCAATAAGTGAATAACGACGCAAAAATGCAAATGTCACCATCAAAACTTTTGATTTTGATGAGTTTGGTCAAATTCACTTAGAAACATCATTAATGGAGTGAAACAACAGCTATGGCCACCAATCATCTATTAGAAATTAAACAATACGGCCAAAGTATTTGGATGGATAATTTGAGCCGGGACATTATTCAATCAGGGGAACTCAAAAACCTAGTTGAAAATCAAGGCATCTGTGGCATTACCTCCAACCCAGCTATCTTTGAAAAAGCGATCGCGGATAATGCGATTTATGATGCTGATATCGAAGCCGGCATTGAGGCAAAACTACCCACATACAAAATTTATGAATCCCTAGTGTTTGCAGATATCCGCAATGCCTGTGATATCTTGCGCCCTGTATATGAAGCCTCGAATAAACAAGATGGTTATGTGAGTATTGAAGTACCCCCAACCATCGCCCATGATACCCAAGCCTCAATAGCAGAAGCCCGGCGGTATTTCCAAGAAATTGGGCGGGAAAATGTCATGATAAAAATCCCTGGTACAGAGGCAGGATTACCAGCAGTTGAACAGGTAATATCTGAAGGCATTAATGTGAATATTACTCTGCTATTTTCTGTGCAAAGCTATATCAAGACATTAGAGGCTTATATGCGGGGCTTAGAAAAACGCTTGGCACAGGGTAAAGATATCAGCTCGATTGCTTCTGTGGCTAGCTTCTTTCTTAGTCGCATTGATAGCAACGTTGACGGCAAAATTGATGCCAAATTACAACGGGGCGTTGATGATATTAATTTAGAAGCCAGACTTAGAGCCGTCAAAGGTAAAGTAGCGATCGCAAATGCCAAGATTGCTTATCAAGAGTACAGAAAAATTATTGCGGATAGTCGTTGGCAAAACCTAGCCGCCAAAGGCGCAAAAGTGCAAAGATTATTGTGGGCTAGCACCAGCACCAAAGACCCCAACTACAGCGATGTCATGTATGTTGATGAGTTAATTGGCCCAGATACCGTCAACACCCTACCACCAGGAACAATTACCGCCTGTGCCGAACACTGTAGTGTCGCTAATCGTCTAGAAACAGGAGTAGATGAAGCTTATCAGCTAATAGAAAGCCTCAAAGACCCCGACATCAATATTGATCTCAATGCTGTTATGGATGAACTGTTAATCGAAGGTATTAACAAATTTGTCCAGCCCTTCCAGTCCCTAATGAACTCTTTAGAGCGCAAAGTCAAGCTATTGTCACCAGTATAGGGACTAGGAATTTTAGATTTTAGATTTTGGATTTTAGATTGAACTCCAATTCAAAATTGCAAATCTAAAATCTAAAATTTTTTCCCCAATCCCCAATCCCCACCTAGAATCGAAAACTGTTATGGTTAGTCTCCTAGAAAATCCCTTGCGCGTTGGTCTGCAACAACAAGGGATGCCCGAACCTCAAATCATCGTCATCTTTGGCGCATCTGGTGATTTAACCTGGCGCAAACTCGTCCCCGCACTGTACAAATTACGCCGAGAGAGACGTATTCCCCCAGAAACTACCATCGTCGGCGTAGCACGTCGTGAGTGGAGTCACGAATACTTCCGCGAACAAATGCGGAAAGGTATGGAAGAGGTTCATGGTGGTGTTGATCCCGAAGAACTCTGGCAAGATTTCTCTCAAGGTCTGTTCTACTGCCCTGGAGACATAGATAATCCTGAGAGTTACCAAAAACTGAAAAATCTCTTAAGCGAATTAGACGAAAAACGGGGTACACGAGGTAACAGAATGTTTTACCTCTCCGTTGCGCCTAACTTCTTTCCTGAAGCTATTAAACAGCTAGGGGGAGGTGGAATGCTAGACGACCCCTACAAACATCGTCTAGTCATTGAAAAACCGTTTGGTCGGGACTTGGCATCTGCTCAAAGCCTCAACCAAATAGTACAGAAATATTGTAAAGAAAACCAAGTCTATCGCATCGACCACTACTTGGGTAAAGAAACAGTTCAAAACTTGCTGGTCTTTCGCTTTGCCAATGCGATTTTTGAACCCTTGTGGAATCGTCAGTTTGTTGACCACGTACAAATTACCGTAGCTGAAACCGTAGGTGTAGAAGACCGGGCTGGTTACTATGAAAAAGCCGGCGCACTGCGGGATATGTTGCAAAACCACCTGATGCAGCTTTACTGTCTGACAGCGATGGAAGCACCCAACTCAATGGATGCTGACAGTATCCGCAGTGAAAAAGTGAAAGTTTTGCAAGCTACACGGTTAGCCGATGTACATAACCTGTCACGTTCAGCCATACGCGGTCAATACAGTGCCGGCTGGATGAAAGGACAGCCAGCACCAGGGTATAGGGAAGAGCCAGGAGTTGATCCCAGTTCTACAACCCCTACCTACGTAGCAATGAAATTTATGGTTGATAACTGGCGTTGGCAAGGTGTCCCCTTCTATCTGCGGACTGGTAAGCGGATGCCAAAAAAAGTCAGTGAGATTTCCATCCACTTCCGCGACGTTCCTTCTCAGATGTTCAAATCCGCCGCGCAACAAAGAAACGCCAATATTTTGGCAATGCGGATTCAACCCAATGAAGGAATTTCTCTGCGTTTTGATGTCAAAATGCCAGGAGCAGAATTCCGTACCCGTTCCGTTGATATGGACTTCAGCTATGGTTCTTTTGGGATTGCAGCCACTTCCGATGCGTATGATCGCTTATTCCTTGATTGTATGATGGGCGACCAAACATTATTCACCCGTGCCGACGAAGTAGAAGCAGCTTGGCAGGTAGTCACCCCCGCCCTTTCTGTTTGGGATACACCCGCCGATCCCGCCGTTGTTCCCCAATATGAAGCAGGTACTTGGGAACCCGCAGAAGCAGAACTTTTGATTAATCAAGACGGTCGTCGCTGGCGCAGACTGTAGGAATAGGGATTGGGGATTGGGGATTGGGGATTGAGAATTGGGGAATAGGTATTGCTTGTTGACCTCTAAAGGTTTTTCTTCCCCTACACCCCCACACCCTCACAGCCCTACACCCTCAATTCAAACTGATCACTGACAACATCACAACTACTATGACTTCCCAAGCCCCAACTATTTTCTCTCTTCAAGCCCCCAAGGATATTTCGCTTAACGAAATTGAAACGGAACTAAATCAAATTTGGCAAAGCTACGGTATCACTGGCGAAGATGGCGCATTACCTGCGGCTACTCGCGCTACTACTTTTACTTTGGTGGTTTACGAACCTGAAGAAACCCAATATCTGTTGGCATCTCTGGGATTCTACAATGGCCCAATTGATGGCATTTTAGGCCCACAGACAGATGCAGCTTTGCGACGAGTGCAAATCAAGTATGGGCTACCAGAAAGCGGAACAACCACACCCGAAACCCTAGCTAAACTGCGGGAAGAATTTGCTAAACGTCAAGGTAACGGTACTACAGGAGAAATTGCTAACGGCATCACTTCCTATAGTTTCAACGCCACCAGCCCCAGAATTGCGGATGAAATCGCCCTCCGCAATCCTTGCCGCATTATTGCTTTGTGTCCTATTGCTGGGGAAGATGAAGGTGTCAAGGCGCAGGTTTCTGCCTACTGCCCAATTCAAAAGCAATCTTCCAGTACACTAATTTGCTGCGAATACATTACCTTGAGTGGCACTGCCGCCGCTTTAGAACGAATAGGCGGGATGATTCCAGCTTTGTTGATTGGTGGCTTGCCCAAGTTCCTCTGGTGGAAAGCTACACCAGACCCCAACAACTTATTGTTTAAGCGATTGGCAGCTGTTTGCAACAACGTCATTGTTGATTCTTGTAATTTCAACGAGCCAGAAAGCGATTTAAGTAGCCTCCAAGAGCTAGTAAAAATTGGTGTACCTCTAGCTGATTTGAACTGGCGGAGACTCGCAGCCTGGCAAGAATTGACTGCTGAAGCTTACGATTCTCCCCACCGTCGCGCGGCTTTGGGAGAAATTGACCGTGTGACACTTGATTACGAAAAAGGCAACCCAGCCCAAGCATTACTATTTTTGGGTTGGTTGGCGAGTCGTTTGCAATGGCTGCCAGTTTCCTATGAAAAGGAAAGTGGAGATTATGATATCACCCGCATTCGCTTTGTTGCCCCAAATCAACGACAAGTAGAGGCAGAATTAGCCGGAGTTCCAGTTGCAGATGTGGGCGATATTGTGGGTGATTTGATTGCCCTGCGTCTGAGTTCAACTAATGCTCAAGCAGACTGCGGTACTGTCATTTGTTCAGAGACTGGCGGTTGTATGCGGATGGAAACCCACGGCGGCGCACAATCTGCGGGTTTATTCCAACAGGTGAGTTCTTTATCAGAACAAAAAGCAGAAGCGTTACTCAGTCAACAGGTACAACGCTGGGGTCGTGAGGCGTTATTTGAAGAAAGCCTAGCAGTAATTGGGCAAGTATTGAAGTTAGACGCGAACAGTTAATACCAATTCAAAATTCAAAATTAAGGTTGCTTGATTTTGGAAAATTGGTATAAGTTAGCTCAGATACTAAAGATAGCTTTGAACTCAGAACCTCAGTTTTAAAGAAACTGGGGTTCTCATGTTTGACACAAAAGTTTTGCTCGGCAAATACCCCGGAGGTCTTGAACTTTGTTAGCGCAGCGTAAAGCCTTCTCTTAGCAGAGACGCTGCGTGAACGGCATAGCTTCTCCTGTCGGAGAGTCTGCGTCCCGCAGGGAACATAGAGAGGGTCATTTTGAATTGATTTGTCCTCAGTCCCTAGTCTCCACATCGTGATGTACATTGAGAAAGAGCGCACATATTTAACTGTTCATGACATCTATTCTGCTGAACAATCGCTATCAAGTTATTCAGGTACTCGGTGCTGGTGGGTTTGGGGAAACCTTTTTGGCAGAAGATACTCATATGCCTTCTCGCCGTCGTTGCGTGATTAAGCAACTCAAACCCATTGCTAATGACCCCCAAGCCTATCAAATGATTCAACAAAGGTTTGAAAGGGAAGCCGCAACTTTGGAATATCTGGGTGAACATAGCGACCAAATCCCCAAACTCCATGCTTACTTTTTAGAGAATGGACAGTTTTACCTGGTGCAAGAATGGATTCAAGGTCAAACGCTGAGGGATTTGCTGGAAGCTAAAGGATACCAGAGTGAAACTATTGTCCGGCAAATTGTCTTGAGTCTGCTATCGGTGTTGGATTATGTCCACAGTAAAGGGATTATTCACCGCGATATTAAGCCAGATAATATTATTCTCCGTGCTGTTGACCAAAAGCCAGTTTTAATCGATTTTGGCGCAGTTAAAGAAACGATTCGTTCTGTGGTGGGTTCTCCAGGATATCCTACACGCTCGATGGTGATTGGTACACCGGGATTTATGCCTAGTGAACAAGCTGTAGGTAGACCAGTTTACGCCACTGATATCTATAGTTTAGGTTTGACAGCGATTTATCTGTTAACTGGTAAACACCCTGAAGAACTGCCAACTCACCCCCAAACCGGCGAGATTCTTTGGCAACAACACGCGCCGCAGATTTCCCCGGATTTTGCTAGGGTGCTGAATCAGGCGATTAAACCGCAGGCAAGCGATCGCTTCACCACTGCCAGTAAAATGCTGTATGCTTTATCTGCTGGTGATCATACGCCTGTGTCATCGATTGCTAATCCTCCTCAAGCAACCCAACAAACCCAAGCCATACCCATTCCCCAAAAAATCTCTCCTAGCAGAAAACAACAGCCTGTTTGGATATTTGGGGGCTTAATCGTAGCCGGTTTGATAGGTGGAGTAGCACTATCTAGTCTGACTCGCCAATCTCCATCTGAAACAATCGTTAGTGATTCTATACCCTCACCAGAATCTCAGAGTCCCGATGCTGTAGCTTCTAATCCTCCTATCTCTGCCCCATTTTCTCCATCCCCCGTTATCCCCAACTCTACCCCCCAGCCAGAAATCTCACCTCCTGAAACGCCAACCAACAATCGCCCCCTAGATTCCGATCCTCCTCCTATTCCAGTGGATACTCCCGCGCCTCAAGTGACAGCAACACCACCAGAAATGGAGAATGAGACCGTTGTTGTCCCACCACAAGAAGATCCATTACCACCAAACCCACCTCCCAAGAAACAAAAAAGGAATACCACTAGACAAAGTGTTCCAGCTTTCCCCACAGGAACATCCAGAAGCACTGTAGAGGCTGCACTGGGAAAGCCAAATAGAGATTTAAGAGGTGCATGGGGTAAAACCCGCGCTGTTGTCTATAAATTAGTACCCAACCAAGTTGACTTAGGTTATTTATTTGACCGTAATTCTGGAGTGCTAAAGCAAACAGAGGTAGCCTTTGCCCAGTCTGTAGATCCACAATTGATGCAGACTACTTTAAATGGAATGCTAAATGGTCAAGCCTCGCCCAAAATTCAGCAGGGACTACAACAAATACAACAGCGTCAGTTAGAAGATTTTAGTTTTGCTGTCGGTTCAGTGAAAGGTCAGATTATCCGGCAGAATTGTGATCTAATTTACATTAGTGTTTGGGATGCAGATTTACACGATTTTGTGAATCCTGCATCTGCTAAGAAGTGCTGAGTAACGTTAGCGGTAGCGCGGCGTTTAGCCGGTGCTGAGTAACGAGTGGGGATACGCACTTATTACTCAGAACTCAGCACTAATTTTTGACTTTATGCCAAAATGGGCGAAAGATAAAAATCTTGTTAGACCCATTTCTAAATAACGCCGTGTGCAACTTTCTCTCAAACCTAACCCCCATCCCCTTGTAGGGAAGGGGAGCAAGATTTAAAGCCTCTCTCCTTGTAGGAAAGGGGTTTCAAAAATAAGTTGCACATTGCGTTAAATATTAAAAACCAAACAGTAGTTTTTAAGGAACAGTTATGAAAGCAGGGATAAAACGCATTGAAGCAACTCTACACGATTTAGGAACTCGTGATACTACTGTGACAGACGCAGGTGAAAATACCAAGCGGCCTGTGTCCTTTAGAATTAGCGTAGCAGCTAAGGAAGGTACAGACAGTCAGACTTCAGAACACATAGAAGAATTAAGTATTGACTCCCCCAGCGAAATTACTGATACCCAAAATCTATTTCCTCATCACAGTTCTGTACAAACCTTTCCTACACAGGAAGATGGTGGAAAAACTCCAAATCTACCCAAGTTCAAAACTCCCAGCTTCAGTAACCATCGTCACGGTGCTAATCCAGCATTAGCCACGAATATCCTGCAAGAAATTCATGAACACGTCGCAGGTTGGCAAAAAGAACTGCATACGATTGTGCAGCAAATTCAGGATATTTACTTAGAAGGCCCCATTGTTAACGGTTGGTTAGAATCTAATCCTTGGGATAAAGAACATGGTGGAACTGCTACACTCCGCCACGGAGAAGTGGAACGCCTGATTGATTATGTAGAAGAAATTTGCGCTCCTGACGGGAGTAAAATACCCCATCAAAATCTACGGACGGGTTATCGCCTTTGTGGTGTCGATGCGTCAGGTAAAGTATGGTCACGTCCCTGTCCACCCAATCAGCTAGCGACAGTCAGCATGGCGATCGCACGTTATCAAAAATTACGTCAACTTCTAGGACGCAAGCAATACCTAGAAACTCGTCTTAGCCAACTAGCAGAAACTTTGGTCGTTTTACACAGCCATATTCAGCAAGTGTAAATTAGGGGACAGGTGACAGGTTACAGGTTACAGGTTACAGGTTACAGGATGGGGATTGGGGAAGAGGTTATTAATTTTGAATTTTGAATTCCCCGAAGGGGTTGACTAATATGCAAATCTCTGCTGTTATATGTACTCACAATCGAGATAATTATCTAGGTGCGGCGATTGATAGCCTCTTGGGGCAGGATTTCGCGGGGGAATTTGAAGTCATAGTGGTGGATAATGGGTCAAGCGATCGCACCCGTGAAGTGACGGAAGAAAGGGCGAGTAATCCCCGGTTAAAGTATGTTTTTGAACCCACGCTTGGTTTATCTGTAGCTCGTAACACTGGCGCAAAAGAGGCGAAATCTGAAATATTAGCGTATTTAGATGATGATGCGGTGGCGAGTGTTGGCTGGCTGCAAGTATTGTATGATGCTTATCAAAATAATTCTCAGCTAGCGATCGCTGGTGGTAAGGTCACTCTATTATGGCCTGCGAATATTGAACCACCTTCATGGTTATCTGCTGGTTTAGCAGGCAACTTAGGAGCTTATGACTTAGGGGATAGTGTGGTTTACATTGAAAAACCAGGTTTAACTCCCAGAGGTTTGAATTACTCTATTCGTCGTCAATTTCTCGAAAAAATCGGTGGTTTTGACCCCCAACTTGGTCGAGTTGGTAAAAACCTTCTCTCTAACGAAGAACTCCTCATGACGGAACTGGCACTTAAGCAGGGTTGGCAAGTTGCCTATCTTCCCACCGCCTTAGTTGCTCATAACGTCGCTCCAGAACGCATCAATCGTTCCTGGTTTTTAAACCGTGGTTGGTGGCAAGGTATTAGCGAATGCTATCGGGAACAACTGGCGGGTAAAGCCGGAATTGCCCAGTTTGGTAGAGGTGGTGAAAGATTTATTCGTGGTTTGTATAAAACATTACGATATGCCTTTAAAGATCCAGCCGAAAGCTTTGATAACTTTGTTTATAGCTACGGACAGATAGGTTATTTAAACGCCGTTGTTCAAGGTCTGTTGTTTAAAAAGTAAGAGACAGGTGACAGGTGACAGGTGACAGGTAACAGGGGAGATTTCCACCCAATGATTAATGACTAATGACTAATGACTCTTTCGTAGATTTACGCAAATATGACCAAGCTTGGTTTGATCGGGGGCGGCCTGGTTGGTATATTTTACTGTGGTGGTTTGTACAGGCGATCGCTTTTCCTCTGACGTTGCATTCTTTTAATGGTCTGCGTTGTTGGCTACTGCGATTGTTCGGAGCGCGTATTGGCGAAGGTGTAATTATTCGCCCTACTGCCCGTTTTACTTATCCTTGGAAAGTTACCGTTGGCGATTACACTTGGATTGGTGATGATGTAGTTGTATATAGTTTAGATGAGATTCATATCGGTCAACACTGCGTCATTTCCCAAAAAACTTATTTATGTACCGGTAGCCATGATATTCAAGACCCCGCCTTTGGCTTGAAAACCGCAACTATTACCATTGGTAATGGCGTATGGGTAGCTACAGATTGTTTTGTAGCACCAGGAGTACAAATTGGTGCTAATGCTGTAATTGGCGCACGTAGCAGTGTTTTGGCTGATATGCCATCTGGACAAGTTTGTTGGGGGAGTCCCTGCCGTCCCCAATATCCTAGGGAAATTCGTAATTCGTAATTCGTAATTCGTAATTCGTAATTGGGTATGGGGCAGAAAAAAGTCAAAAGATTCTTTCTCGTCTCCTCTGCTCCCCTGCTTCTTAAGAGTCCCCAATCAAGGTTGACTTGAAACCAATGGTTGAGATGCAATATCCTCTAAGCGGATGCTAGTGAGTAAGTCTTTCCACTTTTGTTGAGTTTCTCTATTTTTGGGGTTTTCTTGGTGTAACTGCGATAGTGTTTTTAATGCTTCGTGCCAAATCCCATTTTGGAGATATATATCAAAACGTTGCAGAGGTGTAGCTGTCTTTAGTTTTTCAGTAACTTTTTTGTCAAGGGTGACTCGTTTTATTACCCCTTCCACGTAAGTTGGGGGTGAATCCTTTTGTGGGTCACAATCAACTGTGAGAAACCAACGATATCGTTTATTCACTGCCAAGGTAATGTTTTGCGGTACAGAAATACTAATGAATCCTGGTTTTGCTGGAAGAGCGATCGCTGTTTGATAAATTGAATTTGACTCCTGATCTTGCAACACAAATGCTGTAGGGTACGCAGAATTACGAGCGTAGGGCATATAGAACATCAGTGTCGGATGTGCCTCTGTGGTCAATCCCCAGACATTGGTGACAGTAGGAGTATCTTCGGTGTAGGGTACTAATGCTGTAAGTTGCGGTTGTACTGAGGGACACAAACCCCGTTTAGCCCCACCACGGACGCGACCACCTGGGGGCGGCTCAGAAGCTGGTGCTGGTGGTGGGTTAAAGCTGACTTTTTTAATCTGGTTGATAGTTGAGTTAACGGGTGCAGGTGTAGCCAGTACCAAGGTTTGACCGACTAAAAAACTTGTGTAGCCAATGGCTAGTGAGAGCAATATTTTCATACTAAGTTAGTTGTTGTTAATTAACTAAAATTGCTGACTAATACTTGTGACTCTACGGTTATTGAGTCTGTTTCAGCTTATTTTGAATTGATCCTACGGTTACAGTTGCTACTAATGCGAGAGCTGATGGTACAAAGGGAAACCAAACACCCGAAATCAACAGACTCCAGCAAAGTAAATACAAAACACTAGCACTAATACCAACTGCTAATGCCAACTTGGGGAATAAACGCCATTGCCAAGCTAATAAACCACCTAATCCAGCCCAACCCCAAATCCAAATTACTTCCAACCAAGGCGATACAACCCACAACAATGGACGACCATCTAAAACAGCACTAATAATTTGGCTAACCATGTGAGCTTGTACCATTACCCCTGGCATTTGTTCATCTAACAGATTGCCGTAAGGTGTAGCCCAATAGTCGGGAAAATCTCCCTTGGCTACTACACCAATCAAAACAATGCGGTCTTTGATGGCGTTGGGGTTAATGGGGTTAGATAATAGTTGGGTGAGTGTCACCTGTTCCGCGATTTGCTTAGAGGCGCGATAGTTCAGTAGGATTTGCCCCCCATTAGCATCAATTCCTTGATAGCCGCCACTATGAGGTGATAGGCGGTGCAATACCGTTTTACCTAATTGCAAATTGGGAGATGTACCAGGGGTAAATTTTCCTTGGATTCCTGAAGATGAGAGATATAAAAATGCCAGTTGGGTACTGAAGGCGTAGGGGGTAGAACACAAGGAAGCTGTTTCCTGGGTCATAAACAGGAGATGGCGACGCACCACACCATCCTTATCATGAATAAAGTCACTAAATCCTAAGCGTTCCTTGGGAATTTCTGGTGGTGGTGCAATACCTTTAGTTTTGGCTGTAGAGTCACTCCCTTTACAGATGCCGATGACATTATCAGTCTGTTGCAGTTGTGATTTTAAATCTGCTTGTTCAGCCTGAAAGTCGCGGTAGATATCTAAACCTATGGCTTTGGGTTGGTATTGATTAAGTTTGACTAGTAATTGATTGAGGGATTTTTCAGATATAGATGTTCCTTTTAAGCTTTCGCCGTTGCGTCGCTGATTTGCTAAATCCTCATCGTCAATGGTAACTACCAACAAACGCCTATCTGTCCCCTCATCAGGACGCGATCGCATCATCAAATCAAAAGCTTGCAGTTCAAAGGCTTGTAATCCTCCCAACAGCCGTAAACCACATACTACAGCACTTACCACCAAACTAGACAACGCTACCATTTTACAGGCGCGTTTTTTGTCAACTGGCGGAGTATAAAATATTTGCTGGGTTGGGGTCTGGGTCAGTTCATCCCAAGTTAGGGGGATCTGAGACGGATTTTGGCAAATTACTGGTAGCCAAGTTGCACAAGGAAATTTATCTTCTAGTCCTTGTAACCGTTCCCGTGCGTGTCGGACTGCTTGGTATAAAGGTTCACCATTGGCAAAACTTTGTAGAAAATATTTGAGAAACTCTTGTGCTACCTGATCAGGAACAGGTTCACGCATCACGATAATTTGGGGAATATGCAAATCAGCTAGTTCCCGTGCCAAACCCAACCCATCACAAGAGTTGAAAATTGCTAGTTGTAAACCCCGCTCTATGGCTTGTTTGAGGGCATACTTAAGTTCACCAATGCTGAGACTATCGGTTTTATTCAGGTAAATTCTGCCAGTCTTATCATTTCCCTGACTAGAACTGTGTCCGGCGAAAAATAATATATCCCAGTTTTTTCTCCACAGATGATCGGTCAATTCCTTACGCTGTGGTTCTACCACAAAACTGACATCAGCATGGGGGCATTTTTGTAAAACAGCTTGATCTGCCTGGGTATCAATCCCCTGACTATTGCCGACAATTGCCAAAATATTGACCGTTGAGTTGGGGTTAGGGGGTTTATGAATGCGATCGTAGCTGGGTGAGGATAGGGCAATTTCTGCTTTGGGGTAGCGTTCTAGTAAGTCCCAAATGTGCCAGGGGAGTCTTTGCAATTGGCTATTTTCTGATTGCAATATGACTCTGATTTCGTCTGTAGGCTGTAATTTTTCTAGCCATTTTTCCCGCAAGGGTCGAAAATCTTCCGCCTGTAGCCAGGCATTAAAGCGGGCGCGTAAGATATGGGCGAGTTCGTGACAATCTTGTGTGACAGATACATTCGTCACTTGAATTTTGTCTGCATCTAAACGGTAACTGTTACCTAAATGTAAATAGCTAGCCTGCCAACGGGTGTAGTAAATGGTAATTTCAGGACATGGTGGTAGTTTACCTGTGATTTCTGTGGAGGGGCGATCGCTTTCTTCCCCAATTTGCAGAGTGACGGTAAACCCTTGCTCAAAATTACCGTCGCCAAATTTCAGCACCACTAACTTAGCCATGACCGTCGCTTTGCTCCGATTGCCAAATCACTGAAGTTCTGATACGTTCAGACTTCTCTCAAAATGCGCCTTTCCAGCAAACATTTCTAAAATTTTATACATTTAGTACATCTATTTACTCACCAATTACTTATGACAGGTATTAGATCACAAAGTTTTCTATGATACTCATATCATCCAATGATACCTGAACGCTAAACTGTTCTTGGAGTTCACCACGAAACTGTAACTGAATGTAGTTATCTGCACTTCTGGATTGAGCTTCTAAAAATACTGCGCCAGAATTATCTAACACTTTCAGTTGAACTCCAGTCGGTAAATACATTTGATTACCTGTAGAGTGGAGTTGCAGCCGAATACTAGTTTTTTGGTTAACTTCTGGGGCAATTTCTACAATCATCATCACTGGTTGATTGACAATTTGAATGCCCAAGTCAATCAGTTTTGCTCTTCTCTTTACTGTTTCTGACTGCCCTTGTACTGCCTCTGGAGTGGTGACTGGGCTACGAAAGGCATAAGCTGGTCTGAATTCTGGTGAATTCCATAAGGATTCTACTGTTTGCCAACCAGCCTCAACTTGACCGACAAACCACTGGCTGAGATTGACTAGCGCATCTACTGGGGAAGTTCTCAATTGTCCCAAACGATCAATTAGTGTTTCTATTGGTTGTAGTTGACTTAAAGCCAAGGTTTCTGTTGCCACATTTTTGACAAAACCTAGTAATTGTGCTTCTTGGGAAAATTCATCCACTTGTACAACTACATAACCTACTCTGTCTTCCCAAGTTTCTGCGGGAATCGAGCATACTTGGTTTGACGAAAGTACAGGACGGCATTCCAAACGACCAACTGAGGAAACCTCTAAATCAGCCACATTCGAGCAGAGTTGCATAATTGGATTCCAACTGTCGCTAGCTGTCAAATTGGTAGGAATATCCATCATTTGTAAATAATCATTCACTACCCATACAGCTAATGTATTCAGCCTGACTTGCTCGGCTTTTGCTGACGTAGGCTGTTGATTAGCGAACTGTTGGGCAGTTGTAAGAGCTGCTTGAGAAATCGGCAGCGTAATTGCGAAATCCTCTAGCTTGAATGTGTTGTTAGTCATATGTTTAATCCCCAGTGATCAATGCTGCTATGTACATATCATCCAAATGCGCTCAATTTATGCCACAAAAACAATGAATTTTAGAGAAAAATTTCAGCATGGGGACTGGAAAGTTGGTCTCTGTTAATAAAATCTCCATACCATAGCTACTCGTCAATTAACCATCCACGTTGTATGCCGTACTCAATTCCACCAGTCCAGTCCATTGTGAGATGCTTACGTACCTTATGAAAGAGATGTTGAATTACGGTCGGATTAATGGGATTTTTAAGATATGTTTCGTCATATCTAAATTCTCGGTCAGTGTTTTTCTGCTGACGTAGTACATAAATCTGGTCAACTTTATACTTCCGAAGATTGACATCACTACTCAGCTTAATCCACTCCATAACTACAACATACAGACTATTAGGATTTCTCGCTTTTAAGTCCTCTGCTGCTCTTGATGAGCCTTCCAGCATAGTTTTATCAAGATAAGTCTTACATTCAATTACCACAACTGGAATATCAAAAATGTGTGTTTCGGTATTCCCTGTAACCGTAACTTCTGAGTATTTTTCTGGTTCTTCCTTAAAAAGTGGGAGTATTTCACCAGAATTTCGGTCACGCTCTGGTGGAATTGCGGCTTCTAGTGATGCTTGAATGGTTGCTCCAATCACAAAATCATGATCTTTCTTCTCAATGCGTGCATACGGACGCTTCAGCATTTCAGAGTATTTTGGTGGGACAAAGAAAATATCTTTGAACGTATGTGATTTGCCAATCAGAGCGTGTTCTCCAAAGTCTCTGACTAAATCTCTAAATAGGTAATAAAGAAATTCTTCTAATACGCTAGAGTGCAGGTTTGATCTAGAGTCAAATTTCTCAGCATATTTTTGTTGGTCAATAAAGTCTTTGTATGTAGAAAAAAGTGCTACTCTGTCAGCGATAATGGCGTTATCTTGCTCTGTAGATTGTGATGTAGGTCCAAGCAATTGAAGATTTTCTGCCTGCCACTTATCATACTCACTTCTAATTTCACTGATATATTTTCTACTCTTATCATCTCTGTATTTTGTACGATGATTCTCCTTCTGTTCAAGATTAGAGCCATGAACTAAAGGGTTTCTATCACTTGTGGACATAGCTCTAATTTTTCTTGAATATGCAGTGCAATTGACTTTGCAAGAACAGGTGGGACAGCATTACCAATTTGGTTATACTGGCAAAGAAATTTCTCATCAAATCTCTTCTCTCGATGTAATAATTTGTGAGATACAACAGTTTTTTTTCCTAGAAAACGATAAGTGTCAGGAAAAGATTGAATGCGTGCGCCTTCGCGGGCTGTCAAATTACGATGCTGAAAAGGATGAATGAAATTAGCATAAAATGATGCTGCTATTGTGTGTGATGGTCTATAAGGATTGAGTCGGCGGTTGTTTTGGTCATAACTTATCTCTGATAGTTCTCCATTACCACCTCGTCGTCTAGCCCTATGTTCTTTTGGTGCATCTGAACTTGATTCACCCCATTTTATATGTTTGAAACGTTCTACCAGTCTATTAGAATGCTCCATTGCAACATGGTTATAAAGTACATAACTCCCATTTCTTATCCATCTCTGATAGTTATTATGAGGTTCGGAAATATATAGCTGTTCTTCTTTTCCCTCACAAGCATTAAGTGGGGGTAAATCTGATATTGCATCCCACAAACTAAGAGAAGGAAGTAACTTATTATGTTCAAATACTGATAGTTGATCCCCACGAATATTTAACAAATTTAGAGAATGAGTTTTTGGTGGAATACCTAACTCTTCCCCCTGGTTATTTCCAACAATAAAGATACGCTCACGATTTTGTGGCACACCATATTCAGCAGCATTTAGCAACCATACTTCTACAAAATATCCGAAGTTTTCAAAAGTTTCTTTTATAATATCTATTACCTTTTCACCCTCTGTATTTTTTCGTGAAAGTAACCCTTTGACATTCTCCATTACAAATGCTTTAGGCTCAAGAAAATTAATCCATTGAGCAAAATTAATGAACAGAGTATTTCTAGGATCTTTAGGATCTTTTTGGGCTGGTCCGGCAATACTAAAACCTTGACATGGAGGTCCACCCATAACAATATCTGGCTTGAAGATACATATCTTTTTTACGCTGCTTGCAGAATTAAAATCACAAATATCATGTTGAATAACTGTCATGTCAGGGTGGTTATAGCGGAGCGTATCACAAGCCCAAGCATCCATCTCAATGGATAGAGGAACAGAAAACCCTGCCATCTCGAAACCTAAACTAAATCCACCAGACCCAGCAAACAAATCAATAGCTACAGGTTGCGACTTGAACATAAACTTTTACTTGAACTTGGTCTTTCCCATTACAAAAATAGCCCACTTGTAGTTTTACTACTCTGGATAAAGCATAATAACAGATTAGATCAAGTTGTAGGTTACTATTCCCAATTCCCAAATTACAGCCAATTGCCAATCAACACATAGGCCGACCAAAAACTAGGGGCTTGGTAATTGGGATGGCTGAGTAGTTTTAGTTGGGCTACTTGGAGAACTTCAGCTTTGGTCATTTTGCCATTTTTGAGTTCTCGATAAAATTCACCGACAAACAAAGCCGTTGATTCATCATCAATTTGCCATAGGGATGCGACAGTGCTGCGTGCGCCAGCTCTGACGGCTGCTCCTGCTAGACCTAGGGCGGCGCGGTTGTCTCCGGCGGCTGTTTGACAGGCACTTAACACTAATAGTTCTATTGCGCCTGATCGGGTTTGTTCTTGGTTGCGTAGCAGTCCATCAAATTCTTTGACGTAAATTCGGCGATCGTTAGCCAAAATAAAGGTTTCGTCGGCAATTGAACTAAACTGACCATGAGTAGCTAAATGTACAACATTAAATGAAGCACTACTTACCTCTTTTTCTAATGCTTGGCTGGTGAACTGCTGATCTAAGAGGCTTTTGGTTGAGACTCCGGCACTAGCAATGAAGTTTACTTCTGATTGGACTGCTGGTAGGGCTGAAAAATCAGGAAACCCTTCAGGTGGCTGAGTTAGTCCAGCCGTTAAGGCTCTTAACTGGCGGCGTTCTAGGGGTTTGGGGTCAAGTAGTTGTAGACCGACGCTGAGGGCGATCGCATATTTTTCAATTAAATATTGCTGCCCGTCATAAAGAGCCGCCATTGGTAAGTTACGTAACGCGCCATCTAGTACAAACACTAGGGTCTTGACTCCCCTAGCAGCTAATTCTGACTCAATGGGTTTGAGCAACCAGTTATAAACTTGTTGTGATTGGGTTTTAATTTTGTTGGTAGCTGTGGGATTAACCAGATTTTTTCTGAGTTCAGAAAGAACTTTGTCTACTTCTGGTTGAGTAATGTTGGCACTGTAATGTTTGAGGGGTTGGTTAGGAATTTTGACAATTACTTGCAGGCGTTGCGGCAAAATAATTGGATAAAGAATGGCAGTTGTGGGGTTATCTTTGTCTACTACTTGATCAATTAGTACACTCTCACCTCGCAGACAAGCTTCCCGAAAAAAGTTATCTAATTCTGCCAACTGTAAAGCCTCAATCCTTTGGCGAGCTTTATCTAGAGTTTTTTCATCGATTTCTCCCGCGTCAGACTGTAACAATAACTCTACTGATTGGCGATAGATAGGTTCTACACTGTCACGAAAGTTAAATTGTACGTCTTGATTGACGGCTACCAAGTCACCTCTGATAGACTGGAGTGTATTCACTGCTGCATCATAGGCGGCGATCGCACTAGATATATTTTTTTGCGCCGATAGCAATCTCCCTAACTGCCACTCCAAGCGATAGATAATATCTGGAGCATTACTACTCTGTGCCAGACTTAATCCCTGCTGAGTCAGACTTTGTGCTTCTTGCCATTGCTGGTTGTTCTCGTACAAATGCCCCAAACTTAACAACCCATAAGCTTCGGCTTGTTTATCCTCCAAACTGCGGGCTTGTTTGACGGTATTAGCTAAAAGTTGGGCGATGTGTTGGGCATTGGAGGACGAGGTAGAAGATTCTATTTTCTGCCCCCTGACCAATTTCATCAAACTTTGAGCGTAGTTAATTTGGGCATAAATAGCAGCCCGACTAGTGGGAAGTTGTTTGAGTTGATCAGGAATTGAGGGGATGAGAGGTTGTGCTTCTGAAAATTGTTGAGTGTCAATTAGCAGGCTGAGTTGATTGAGTTGGGCTTGAATTTTGGTGAGGGGTGAAGTAGATTTTGTTGCAGTTTGTTGATAATAGTCGATTGCTTGTGCTAGTTGTGGTTTGGCGCGTGCGTTATTGCCTAAATTTAATAAATTGGCTCGTGCATTGTTGCCTAAACTTAATAAACTAGCTCCTATCTGTACAGGTAATTGCAGACGTTGGGCAACGGCTAGACTTTGCTCTAAAATCGTGCGGGATTGGGCTAAATCGCCGATTACCATTAAAGCATCACCGAGCGATCGCAATCCGACGGCTTTTTCTACAGAATCTGGTTGTGCTTGTAATTTTTGATTGACTGCTAGTAAAATCTGCACTGCCCGACGATAAAAGCCTTTATTACGCCACGCTTGGGCTTGATTAATCTGCGATCGCATTTCGCCCGCTTGATTTTTGGTTTGTTGGTAAATCTCTGCGGTTTGCTGCCAAGTAGTTAAGGCTACTTCTGGTTTGCCCATCGCTAATTGCAAACGACCTTGAATATCAAGTGTTTGGGCTAATATTTGCAGGTTTTGCGCATTTTTTTGGGCTGGGATTAATTCTAGACTGGTTTTAATGGCCTCCTCTGCTGCTTGCCAGTCCCCAAGTTGCTGGTAGGCTAAGGACAAGTTACTGTAAGTAGCAGCCAATTTCAGACTATCACCCTGCTGCTTATATGCCTGCGTTGCCTGTTGTAATACTTGCACCGCTTCTGCAAAGCGTCCAGCATCGTATAAAGATTTACCTTGTTCTATCAATAAGTCGCGCTCAGAATTGACCAACTTTGGCGCATCCAGAGGCTGCTCAGTTACCGTCTTCAGTTTTCCTCTATCCGCAGTTACAGAGTTGATTGCCAGTACAGGTACATTGACTGTCAACACCAAAGCCACCAAAAAGTATACAAGTAAACTGAGCTTTATTTTCTGCTTTTTACCTGCGAAATAACGACAAAAGATCCTAACTAAGTTATTCATAGTATGGCAACCGGCAGATGACAACTCACACCTGAGCTTCAAAAATTTTATGGGAATTAGGTAGTCAATAAGTAGCTCAAGAGCCATCGCTCAACTTAAGTTAATCTCTATTAAATCAAACCTTCTGATTCTGCAAAATTACGTAAGCGTGGCAGACATTGACGCTGATAAAAGCTGCTTAAGGTGGGAATTGCTAACCCAAATTCCTCAGACAATTCTTTCCAACTAACTTCCGGTGGTAGACGTTTGAGAATTAATATCTGGCAGTTTACCTCTGGACGACCTTTAACGTGAGTAGTCCTTAATTCTCCAGTGGGGTCTGTTTTTATCCAAGTTTCTAACTCATCTAAAATTGGTGGTGGTTCAGGGGTAGCAGCTAAATTGTCTACAGGGTCAATAACATCACTACTTCCACCTGATGTAGACTGGCGAACCCGCAAAGGAACTGTTGTTGCTTGTTCTTTATTTTGGTTGATATAAAAATCTTGTAGTCTGCGTTTTAAGTAAGCATTTAACCAAGTAACGACAGTACCATAGGTAGAGTCGTATTTTTGCCCTGTCAGACCTTCGCAGATGTTACGACAAAAATATAACCAAGTTTGTTGTAGTGCATCTTGATAGTAGGGGGTATTTTCCCGCCAAAGTTTTTGGGAACTGAGGCGAATAATTTGCGTGAGCAACTTCTGACGTTGAGGACTTCCTGGAGGATGTCCACAGACTTGGGAAACTATGTTACGTAGCTGTTCATCAAATTCAACCATGATTACTAGAACGAAAAAGGCAAGAGTTTATAGGGAGCAGCAAGAATATATTATTACTACGAGCTGCAATCCTCAAAAAATTTCTCTTGCCTAGGATTTTTGAGTAGTGAGTCAGGGAGTAGAGACGCGAGATATCGCAGCCCATTACGAATTACGAATTACATACCTAGCCAAGAGAAGAAATTTTCCCACCACGAACTGGTGAGATTACCAACACTCAACTGCATTTTACGCCGGATGTCTTGGATATTCCAGTTAGTTAGTTTAGCAAGGGTTTGGGCTTCTTGTTCAAAACGTTTTGGTAAAGACCGCCTGTATTCTTTGCCAGCTTGACATTTAACTTCCCCAGTAAAGGGATGTTGCAAAATATATCGTCCCTGGAAAGATTCCCGGTTAGAAGTATCTTGGAATATCAAGTCTTCGGGGAACTTGTCACGGGTGTAGCGGACGTGTAAACGAGAGATAAAAACGTTACTGGTGGGAAAGGGACGACGAAAGCCAGGGGATGATGTATTACTGGGGGAATTAGTATCTAGCCAAAACACACCTGCTTGTTTGAGTTCATCGGGTGTTAAGGGTTCAGCAGAACAGGGATCGCAATTACCCATATCCCAGGCATATTCTAAAAAGGCGACTCTTTTACCTTCCTTGGTATGAGCCGTTTCAAATGTAGATTTGTAGAAGTCACCAAATTCTTGTTTGATAAATATGGGAACGTTGAGGTTAGAGGGAAGCTTTACAGTCCGGTAGTTGGTGATTTCAGCTTGTCCTTTGGGTGAGAGAACGTAGACAATTAAATCTTGCTCAGTTGTGGCGTTAATCATCCCCAAGCGAATTGGTAACATAAACTTGGGTGATTGGTAAGAGATTTGCAAGGGTCGCAGAAACTCGTAACCAGATTGTGCAAATTTATCTAGATTGACCTTAGCTACAAAAAACTTCATGGAAGAGCGAATGTAGGGCTTAAGTAACTGTCTTGCGCCTCTGGGAATTTTGTAACCATTGCGATTGAGCCAAGTTTCTAAGCCACCAGATTCTTTGGCACTCAAAACAACAATATCGTATTCACCCACATTAAAACGCGCTTCGACCGTTACACCCAAACTGCGATCGCGTCTTGCACTTTGTGCTTCATTAACTGCGGCTGAGGGTGCTGCTAAAAATACATCTCCTCTGCGTCTATATGGAGTGCAAGGGTCTTGATCAAAATACTCTACTAAACGCGGTGCGCTAAAAGCGTCCAAACGCTCGATAATTTTAGGGTCAGCAACACGCACCTGCTCTTTTTTGATCACCGTAGGTACAGGGACAACCATTGCAAAATCTTTGACTTCCCCTTGGTAGTCATTCGCCATTGTTAAAACAGTGCGATCTGCATCTCTAGCAATCACCACCTGAGACGCTTTGTTATATAGTTTTGTATCAGCTTTCGCTACATAAAATCCACAAAATGCCCAAGCTGTAGGTGCAAAGCAGAGTACAGAAATGAATACTGATAATAATGGAATAATAAATCGAAAACGCTGCATTTTATACCTCGTGTGTAAAGTAATGAGTAATGAGTAGAAAGTGGACAAATTGTCTACCTTGTCACCTGTACTCTGTCACTCAACCAGGAAAAACGGGGGGCTGCACAGATCACATCAAATAGGATGGTTAACGGTGCAAATATGAACAATGCCCAAAACACTGCCGTGGGAATAAAGAAATAATTCCGCAGCGTAAAAGTGACAATGGCAATGCACACCGCCCAAAGAACACGCCCCATCCGTGCGTTAGGGATTGACCGGGGATCAGTCACCATAAATAAGGCAAACAGCAACAAAGATCCACTCATTAACCGATGCAAATAAACATCCCAAGTCCAGCCCAACCAGAGATTACGGATGGCTTCTAATAGGGAGTAAGCCCCCAAAAATGCGGCTGTAGTATCCCAACGACCAACGCGTTGCAAAATCATCCCTCCAGCCCCAGCAAATAACAGCCCATACCACCAATCTTCACCCCACTGTCCTGGAGAAACCCAAGCATCAGAAGTGAAAACTAAGGCAGCAATGATGCCAAAGTTAGCTGGATTAAAGAAATGTTTTTGGTTAACTCGTAAGAAAAACTTACTAGCGATCGCACTAGCTGCCGCAAAAGCCATTGTTGTCCAATGATCAGCCCGTAACAGTAAACTGAGTCCCAAAGCAGTAATCAAAGCACTGCGGAGATTTAGCGGATTGGGCGCATCTTCTCCGTCCTGGCTTCTGACTTGCACTAATGACAAAATATATTGTGTTGTTAGGCAGGTGGCGATCGCTACTGCAATTAATTCTGGTCGCAGAGTCCAATCCCTTGTTCCAATACCCAAAATCAGGAACAAGCTGAGAAAAAGAATTTGATAATCCCGTATATCTTTGAGCAACATTAACTCTTTATTCAGGGATTCCCCGTAGATTTGTCATCAATTTAAACGAGTCAAACCCCAAAATATGTTGCCGTTACAAATTTTGTAACAAAAAAACCCTCAAACCTCTGCGCCCCTACCTCAACTAACCCATTAGACAGACTGATACAATCAAGATATCGCTTCGTTAGTCAGAGGACATTTCATCTTCAACTTCTTAAAATCGAACCACAGTAGAAAAACCAAATTACGAATTACGAATTACAAATTACCCACGTCATGCTATTTAAAGACCGCACAGCCGCAGGCCAAGTTTTAGCCAGCAAGTTAGCAGATTATGCTAACTGTCCCGATGTGCTGGTTTTAGCCCTACCTAGGGGTGGTGTTCCCGTTGCTTTTGAAATTGCTCAAGCTTTAAATGCTCCCTTAGATGTATTGGTAGTCCGCAAACTCGGCGTACCCGATAATCCAGAACTAGCTATGGGAGCGTTAGCGAAGCTCCCCGGAACGGGGTTCGCTTCTGGTGGTGTCCGCATCATCAACCAACAAGTTGTCAACGATATCAATATTTCCGAGGAAGTAATTGCTAGAGTTGCAGCCCAAGAACAACGAGAACTAGAAAGACGGGAAAGTATGTATCGGGGCGATGAACATTTTCCCGAATTAACAGGACGTAAAGTTATCTTAGTCGATGATGGTTTAGCCACCGGTGCAACTATGTGGGCAGCTGTAATCGCTGTCAGACAAAAAAATCCCCAAGAGATTGTGATTGCTGTCCCCGTTGCTGCACCTGAAACATATAAACAATTACAAACCAAAGTAGAAAAAATGGTCTGTATCACCACACCCAGCCAATTTTATAGCGTGGGTATGTGGTATGAAGACTTTCCTCAAACTACGGATGATCAAGTCCGTGAATTGCTCAAAAAAGCCAGCAATTTAGTCAATAGTCATTAGTTCTTTCCTTATACCCCTGCACTGCTAAAGTTCGGGCAATAAAATGAAAGTACCACTAGAAATTACCTATCGCAACGTAGATAAAACAGCTGCGATCGATAACTTAATTCAAGAAAAAGTAGCTAAATTAGAGCATATTTGCAGTTATATCAATAGCTGCCATATTGCCGTTGAAAAGATACACGATCGCCCCCGTAGTGGTTCACCCTATCGTGTCAGAATTGATATCACCGTACCACCAGGGCATGAGATCGTAGCACATAGTAATCCTGGTCAAAGTATCCAGTATGATCCTCTAGATGCCGTCATTAGAGATGCTTTTGATGCAGCGCGTCAGCAGTTGACTAAACTCACCCAAATTCAACAACAAAGCGATCGCGCCCAAACCCAGGAAGACGCAGGAGAAACCACAGGACTAGTCATCAAACTATTCCGAGATCAAGGTTACGGCTTTATCAAAAACCTAGATGGCGAAGAAATTTACTTCCACCGCAACAGCGTCCTCCATCACGACTTTGAACGCCTAGAAATTGGTACTGGTGTCCATTGTGCGGTAGAAGAAGGCGAAGAAGGACTACAAGCCAGTACAGTCAAAATCGTAGATAAACCAGGTGTCCGTGCTGGTAAATCTGGTCAAACCCTAATTGAACCGCCCTTAGACTGGAGAGAGTAAAAAAATTCAAAATTCAATAATTCCCAGGGGCTGGGGAAAAGAAATTTTCCCCTCATCCCCCAATTACAAATTACCAATAACGAATTAATTATGAATAGCGAATTGAAACAAACCGCATCTCAACTTTTAGCCGCTATGCTGTCTAACCCTCATATATACCCCCAATTAAGCGATGAGGGCGGTTACGGCAAAATGGAAAAGCAATTAATTCTCACAGCCGTAGAGATGGCAGAAATCTTAACTCAGCACATTGAAAAAGCTCATTCCCAAACTGAAAAGGAACTACAGCAGAAAAATTAAATTAACAGGGGAAATACGTATAGTAATCGGACTTTATTTTTGAAATATACATGACAATATTTGGATAGAGTTTATATTACAATCTCTATCCAAATATAATTTACCCCCCTGTATAACCTTGAATATTTTCCGGTTCAAATTGACGCAATACACGAGTAGCTTCGCGGATGATCCCCTCATTACCATTGACAACAATTAAATATTTACCAGCGTTCAATCGGTTACGGTAAGACAACGCATCACCACTACCAACCGTTAAGCCAACTAATCTACCTACCACCCAAGCACCTAACCCACCAGATGCAGCCCCTAACAAACCCGCAATAAAATGATTACCAAAGGTTGTAACTTGAGGTAAAATTTCAATTCTAGTCAGCAAATTAAAAGCATAGCCTGCAATAAATCCAAAGGGTATAAGCCAATATAAAAGCCGACTTACCTCTTTGCGTGCAGGCTTTTCAGGATTAATCAAACCAAATTCATCAGCACTTTTATAACCCTGACCTAAAATATTAACTTGTGATTTTGACAATCCTTGTTGTTCGAGAGCAGAATAAGCAGCTTCTGCTGTTGTTTTTTCAGGTAACACTGCAACAAGATAATTCATACTAATTCGTAATTTCTAATTTAAAATAAATTGGGAATTTCTCAAACTTTCAGCTAACTGTCTTAATATCCCAGACTATTATCTGTTAGTTTGATAATTCCCAAAATTATTAATTACTACTACTGCTAGTAAGCAAGATAACTATTATATTTTTCTCTTACTTCTAACTAAAGAGAGAAATTACACACAGCTATTCTGGCTTTTTGTCACACTCTCCATGATCACCCTTTTCGTAGTCATGCTTAACTGCACTCCAAGCAACACGAAAAGCACGTTCTTCTTCAGGAACAAATAGAATAATATCGGTTTTTGGAGAATGAGAATGTGACAGTAGGGGAATAAGTGCGAAGCCTATCAGACCACTGCGTATCTCATAAGGATGTCGTGTCGGTGTAGCTGCAACAAAATCCCTATCCTCCTTCAACTCTAGCTTGGGCTACTTGGATTATGCAAGGGTTTGGTGGTTGGTCTGGTTACAAGTCTCAGAAACCTCCTGGTATTACTACTTTGGTTCACTGTCTTGAGCAATTTGAGTCTACCTTTTTTGGGTGGAAACTCGCTCTGGGTAACTTGTGTGTACACCGTAGTTTCCTAGTAGGGAAGGGGTTAGGGGGTTAGGTTTCGCGTTAGCTTTTCCACATAACGTGAAAAGTCAGGGGTTTGTGTGGTGATGAAAAATTAAGAAATATGAGAAAGCTCTAGGGTAAGCGATCGCCTCAAACCATGATGAGATAATGCTGGAGATTTGGTAGGCCTTCCTATGAACTAGCTAAAATTACATTACCCGATTAACCAAAGATTTCAATACAGTGTATTTAAGTTTTAGAATCTAGTTATATGAGATTATGCTAACTGTTCTTCAATTAGATACGATTGATGCTAGATAATGGGAAAGCTTTGTCATTCACCAGCCAATCTAGCCCGGAAGAACAGATTAATAACTATGCGAACTCACTATTGCGGCGAACTCCGAAAAGAGCATATTGGAGCAACTGTTACCTTGTATGGATGGGTAGACCGTCGCCGCGATCATGGGGGCGTGATATTCTTAGATTTACGCGATCGCTCTGGCACTGTCCAGATTGTCAGCGATCCGCAACGCACCCCAGATTCCTACGAACCGGCTAACTCTCTACGTAACGAATACGTTGTGGAAATCACAGGAAGAGTCACACAACGTCCCGAAGAATCCCTGAATACCCGCATCCCTACAGGCGAAGTGGAAATTTACGCCGATAAGATCACTCTGCTAAACTGTGTGCGCAAACAGTTACCCTTCCAAGTTTCCAGTGCCGACACCGAAAACGTGCGGGAAGATTTGCGGTTAAAATATCGTTACTTGGATTTAAGACGCGATCGCATGGCGCGGAATATGCAGCTACGTCATCAAGTCGTTAAAGCCATGCGCCGCTACTTGGAAGACATAGAGGGTTTTATTGAAGTTGAAACCCCCATCCTCACTCGTTCTACCCCAGAAGGTGCAAGAGACTATATTCTACCTAGTCGCGTTAATGAGGGTGAATGGTTCGCCTTACCCCAATCACCACAATTATTTAAACAAATATTGATGGTATCGGGAATGGATAGATACTATCAGATTGCCCGTTGCTTCCGCGATGAAGACTTACGCGCCGACAGACAGCCAGAATTTACGCAGTTGGACATGGAAATGAGTTTCATGTCCCAAGAAGAAATTATCGAAATCAACGAAAAGTTAGTTAGTTATATCTTCAAAATCGTTAAAGGGATTGAATTACATACTCCCTTCCCCCGTCTCACCTACGCTGAGGCGATGGAACGTTACGGTAGCGATAAACCAGATACCCGCTACGGTTTGGAATTAGTCAACGTTTCCGATGTGATGAAAGACTCCGGCTTTAAAGTCTTTCGGGATGCTGTAGCCAATGGTGGTATTGTCAAAATTCTCCCCATCCCTAACGGTAACGACCAAATTTCTAATGTCCGCATCAAACCAGGTGGAGATTTATTCAAAGAAGCCAGTGAAGCCGGTGCTAAAGGTTTAGCTTACATCCGGGTGAGAGACAACGGCGAAATTGACACCATTGGAGCAATTAAAGACAACCTCTCAGAAGAACAAAAACAGGAAATCTTACAGCGTACAGGTGCAAAACCAGGACATTTGTTACTGTTTGGAGCAGGTGATGCACCCACTGTCAATAAAACCTTAGATAGATTACGTCAAGTTGTCGCCAAAGAATTCAACTTAATCGATCTAGAAAAAATCAACCTCCTCTGGATTGTAGATTTCCCCATGTTTGAGTGGAATGCAAACGAAAAACGCCTCGAAGCATTACACCACCCATTTACAGCACCCCATCCCGACGATTTGCATGACTTAAAAACCGCCCGCGCCCAAGCCTATGACTTAGTATTCAACGGCTTTGAAGTTGGCGGCGGTAGTCTGCGGATTTATCAACGAGACATTCAAGAACAGGTGTTTGAAGCTATTGGTTTGTCTCCAGAGGAAGCACAAAATAAATTTGGCTTTCTCTTAGAAGCGTTTGAATATGGTACACCGCCGCATGGTGGTATCGCCTACGGTTTAGATCGGTTGGTAATGTTACTTAGTGGCGAAGAATCCATTCGGGATGTCATTGCTTTTCCGAAAACACAACAAGCCCGTTGTTTGTTAACAGATGCACCTTCTGGTGTAGATGTCAAGCAATTAAAAGAACTACACGTTGCTTCGATATACAAACCCAAGGCTTAAGGGAGTGCTGAGTAATGAGTAATGAGTGCTGAGTAATGAGTTGGGCATTGGGGATTTCCTCTCCTCTGCTCACCTGTCACCTGTCACCTGTCACCTGTCACCTGTCACCTGTCACCTGTCACC
>NZ_CAWUDL010000066.1:0-36939 GCF_963920945.1 Anabaena sp. CCY 9402-a | reverse complement strand
GTAATTCGTAATTCGTAATTCGTAATTCGTAATTCGTAATTCGTAATTCGTAATTAAAGACCGTCTAGAAATCTCTAGGCGGTCTTTAATTGGGATATAAAACTAATTACTTGCTAATTTTCTATCTTCTGCCAACACCTACGTATTGGAATCCTGCGCGGATCATAGTTTCGGGGTCGAGGAAGTTACGACCATCGATAATGACAGGGTTACTCATCAATTGAGCCATCTTGGTATAGTCAAGAGAGCTAAACTGTTGCCATTCAGTGACTAGTACCAAAGCATCGCAGCCATCAGCCAAACGTTCAGCATCAGTTTCGACTAGCACACCAGAAAGACCATGACGCATTCCTGTTTGGGAAATGATGGGGTCGTAGGCTTTGACCTTAGCACCCAATCGGTTCAGTTGCTCAATTAAGTTGAGTGCTGGTGCATCGCGTAAATCGTCGGTATCAGGCTTGAAGGTTAAGCCTAATAAACCAACAGTTTTACCTTTGAGGATTTTCAAAGCCTGCTGGAGTTTTTCTAGCGCAATCAGGCGTTGACGTTCGTTAACACTAACAGCAGATTTTAATAACTGAGCCTCATAACCATAATCATCAGCAGTATGAATCAACGCGGAAACATCTTTAGGGAAACAAGAACCACCCCAACCAATACCAGCTTGTAAGAACTTATTGCCAATGCGGGAGTCTAAACCAATACCTTTAGCTACTTGGGTAACATCAGCACCAACGCGATCGCAAATGTTAGCGACTTCGTTAATAAAACTAATCTTAGTCGCGAGGAAAGCGTTAGCAGCGTATTTAATCATCTCTGCTGAACTGAGGTCTGTTGCAAGCACAGGTACGGGAGGTAAAGATTTGTTCTCAGCAAACTTGCGTTCCACAATGGGGGAGTAGAGTTCCTTCATCATGGAGATGGCTTTGGTGCTATTGCCACCCAAGACAATGCGATCAGGGTTAAATGTATCGTATACGGCTGAACCTTCCCGTAAAAACTCTGGGTTACTGACTACATCAAACTGAGGTAATAACTCAGGTAGTTTATCGTCAGCAGATCCACCACCGGCTGTCACCAGAGTCTTTTGACGTTCAGCAATACCATCCATTACAATCATCCGTACCCAGTCACCTGAACCGATGGGTACTGTAGATTTATTAACAATTACCTTATAACCACCATTGAGGTTAGCACCAATACCGCGAGCTACAGCTTCAACATAACGAGTATCACTTTCACCAGTTGGCAAAGGTGGTGTACCTACAGCAATAAATAAAATTTCTCCGTGGGTAACGCCAGCAGCTAGATCAGTTGTAAATTCGATCTTGCCACTTTGAATCGCAGACTGCATAATTTCCGATAGTCCCGGCTCGAAAATCGGCGACTGCCCAGACTTCATCAATTTGACTTTTTCTTCGTTATTATCTACACAAATAACATCGTGTCCAATATGAGCTAAACAAGCACCTGTAACTAAGCCAACGTAACCAGTACCTATTACACAAACACGCATTTCTTCAACTCCTCACTTGGTTTGGGGTTATTGTTCAAAAACGAAGTAGTCAATAAACACTGAAACTGTTTCGGGGAACACCGCTACTGAAGTACGGGTTACAAATAGGTTCAGTCTGTATCTAGAAGTCGCATCTTCGGAAATGAACTCTAGACACTATTTTTCGACGCGATCGCGAAAATCTTCTATTGTTAGCTTTAATCCTTCTTCTAGGGGAATAGTTGGTTCCCAATTTAACAGGGTTTTTGCTTTTGTAATGTCCGGCTGGCGACGACGAGGATCATCAGCAGGTAAAGGCTCAAATTTAATCTCTGAGTCTGGGTTAATTAAATTTTGCACAGCTTGAGCCAATTCTAAAATCGTGTATTCACCGGGATTGCCTAAATTTAGCGGCCCGATGTAATCACTATTCATCAAGCGGATAAAGCCTTCCACTAGATCGGATACATAGCAAAAACTGCGGGTTTGCGAGCCATCACCATAGACGGTTAAAGGTGTACCTCGCAAGGCTTGAACTATAAAGTTACTGACAACACGCCCATCATTTTCTAACATTCTTGGCCCGTAAGTGTTGAATATACGGACAACTCGAATATCAACTTTATTTTGTCTGTAGTAGTCAAATGCTAGAGTTTCAGCGATTCTCTTACCTTCGTCGTAACAGGAACGCAAACCAATAGGATTAACGCTACCCCGATACTCTTCTGTTTGGGGGTGAACCTCTGGATCTCCGTATACTTCGCTAGTAGAAGCTAGGAAAAATCTTGCCTTGACACGCTTGGCTAATCCCAACATATTCAGTGTTCCCATCACGTTAGTTTTAACGGTTTTTACAGGGTTGTACTGGTAATGTACTGGAGAAGCTGGACAAGCTAGATGGTAAATTTGATCTACTTCTAACCGAATTGGTTCGGTGATGTCATGGCGGATGAGTTCAAAGTTCGGATGATTCATCCATTTGAGGATGTTACGTTTGTGACCTGTGTAGAAATTATCTAAGCAGATGACTTCATGCCCTTCCGGGATGAGTCGGTCAATCAGATGAGAACCAATAAACCCAGCACCGCCCGTCACCAAAATTCTCATATTTTCTCAGTTACTTACAAAATATTGCTAGCTGTTCTTGATATTGTTAATTTAGAATACCCAGCCTAAGTATGAAAATACAGAAAGAACAGGGGAAATTCAAAACCTAACACTGAAGAATTGAGCAATCTTACTGTGTATTTATTTCTATTACATTATATTGAGTATTACGGCTAATTCATTTAGCAAAATAACAAACATCGTTTAACCTTTGTGCTTGCCTAACTTAGAATTCATCAAATCTTCAACAAGATAAAGTCTTCTTGAGACAAAATTGTAAAACTTGGGGACTGGGGACTGGTGACTGGGAAGCAGGGGAAGCAGGAAAGGAAGGAAAAAACCCAATGCCCAATACCCTATGACTATTGATTAAAATTCCAAAACAGATCCTTTCCTCAGAAACCCTTGTGACATCTGAACTTTCTCAATTTTTAATTTTTAACTTTGAATTTTGGATTGGCACAGTGATTCCTGTTGGTAGGTGCTGCGGTTCTCCCAACATGACAATTGAGCAGGTAATTTGTCTGACTAGCTGAGTTGTTACATCACTAATAGCTAATCCACTAGGAATAGTACGATTACGTATAAACGGTAACACTACTAAGTCGTATAGTCTTGTTGCTTGCAAGATAGCATGGGCAGAATTTTCATGCGCAATAATTTGAATTTCTGGTGGATTTGCCAAAGATAACTGAGATACTAACTGGGAAAGTTGCGATCGCCGAGCTGCGATTTTACTGGAACTGGTGCGGCGATCGCATACATTCAATACTGTCACCTGGGCTTGATTAGCTTCTGCTAGCATCTGAGCAAACTGCACAGGCTGTAATGCAGGGGTAATAAGATTTTCTAATGGTACTAAGATGCGTTGAATTTTGCGGGGTGAATCTACAAGCCTTGTCACTGCTACCGGACAGTGAGATGCCCAAAGTACACCATCAATAACATTGCCAAATAACCGCGCTCTTAACCCAGTACGTTTTCCCCACCCCATGACAATTAAATTGGCCTTTTGCTCACGGGCGGCTCTGCTAATTCCGGGTGCGAAGGCATCATCAATTCTCAGCAATGGTTCTGCTTCTATACCTAAAGCTTGACTTTGGGTTGTGGCTTTTGCTAATAAATGCTCACTTCTTTGGAGAGAAGATTCTAATTGTGGTGCATCCATCTGAGCCGCAGATGTCGCGATCGCTAATGGAATAATTCTACCTTTTGCCTGACGTGCTAATAATGCCGCCATTTCCACCAAATACTGCTGAGTCTGAGGATTATAAATAGGTACAACTATCGTAAAAGTATGGGTAAGGGGTGCTTCTGGTGGCTGTGGTGGCAAAGTTACAGCTACTGTGGTGGTGACAGGTTGAGGGGTTAAACCTACAGCCGTGCGACTAGTAATCCATGGCCCCAAAATCGATGTTACTAACATCAAGATGACAAAGCTACTTAAAAACTCTGGTGGTAACAGTCCAGCCCGATATCCTACAAACGTTGCAGCTAATGTTGTACCCACCTGCGGGATTGATAATGACCACATTGTGATCATTTCTTGCCAATTATAGTGATATATAAGTTTTGCTAACCAAGCTGCAATAAATTTACTAGCCAGCAAACCGATAATAACTAAAATAGATAACTTGAATATAACTGGATTCTTGATTAAACTCGGCAGTTCAATAAGTAACCCAAGATTAACAAAAAAAATCGGTATAAATAAAACATTACCAATAAATACTATTTTTTCTTTAACTAGCCCTTCGCCGACAACTTCGTTGACTACTAAACCAGCTAAAAATGCGCCAACAATTTTTTCTACCCCAATAAATTGAGTTCCCATCACAGCTAAAAAGGCAGCCAATAACACAAACAAAAACTTATTACCTTCATCGTCTCCTGAACGGCGAAAAAATTCTTTACCTGCCCAATCAAAGCCTACCAAAATAACAATTATGTAAACAAGTAAGCAGCCCAATAAGCTGAATAGTTTAGCTAAACTAAATATTCCAGCCTGTGATATGGCAACACAAACGGTTAATATTAGGAGTGCGCCAACATCAGTAAAAGCTGTAGCTGCAATTGTGGTGGTGACAGCTTCATTACTTATTACACCCAGGCGACTGATGAGAGGATATGCTAAAAGAGTATGAGAAGCAAATAGAGAGCCAATTAATATTGAATTTTGCCAGCTAAAATCAAGATTTTTTCCAATTAAAGTTCCTAGGAAAAACGGTACACTGAAGGTAAAGCAGCCAAAGCCTAATGCGTGTTTTCTCTGCCTTCGCCACTGCTCGATTTCTATTTCTAAACCTGCCACAAACATTAAATAAACCAAACCAATATCTGCTAGCAGATTAATCATCACTGATTCTGTCTGAAATAGATCCCAACCTGATGGGCCAAGAACTAATCCAGAGAAAACTAAACCAAATAGTCCTGGTAATTTCAGACGCTCAAATAGGATGGGTATGACTAAGATGACTACCAGCAAAATAACAAAGGGAACAATCGGTTCTTGTCCCAGAACTTGGGTAGTTGCTTCTAGAGCAAGAACTGGTAATACTTGTTCCATAGGTAGGAGTTGAAGGGGCAATGGTGAAGCTATGATTACCTTTTAGTAATTTTCTAAAATCGTCAATAACAGTAAAAGCTACCCTAAGAAATCAACACACTGGAAACTTATATTATCTAGGCAATTATTTTGTAACTAACTGCCTATGGGTGGATCTGGCTCAAAATGAACCGTAGGCGATCGTAGTCGTCTTTGAGCAGTATGCTGAGGGTGCGTCCGGCTTTAATTAGCCATTCACGATCAGCTTTGCGTAGCTGGTAAACCTCCCGAATCGCCGCAGCAGTTAAAGCTTCCACTGGTGCGCCATTAATTGCCAGTAAAGTCCGTAAAAAATCTATCTCTTCTGTGAACTTAACTATTAATTCTGGTTCACACCGATAAACAGCTTGATGAATTTGGGGGGGACGGGGTGGTAGATACTGATAAACTCTTTGGTTAGCACCTGAAATTGGGGAAGGCTTCTCAAATCCCACGATCGCCGCTCGAAATTCTGTTTTGAGCATGGCAAATATCTGGGGTTGTTCCTCACGCAAATCTTGCAATGATAAACCTAAAGCCACTGCTCGGTGTACAGAATCCACAGGCATTGTAGTTGCATAATACACTACAGCGTAGACTTGATTACCTGTTTCCTCATCCACAGCCCGCACCCAACTACCAAAAGGTGGCATGGATGGGAAGCTCAAGTCTTCCGGTTCTAAACACTGTGCCAAAAATTCAGTAGAAGTAGTTTCAATCACCTCCGCTATGTGGTTAGGGTGGCGATCGCCTGTGTCAAACTGTGGTAGAGGAAGACGCATCTGAGTGCTGAGTGCTGAGTTGTTAGTGCTGAGTTGTTAGTGCTGAGTCAATAGTCTTTTCATAATGACTCATGACTATTGACTATTGACTCATAACTATTAACTAATTTATTTTCCTTTTTTCTTGCCAGTCGTGATTTCTACTTGTTCGAGTTCCGATAGGCGAAAGGTAATAATTTTATCCCAGTTACCGCCTTCAAACAACACAGCTACTCTACCATCACTTACACGCTGTACTAATCCTTCATAGCGATAGTAAGTATCTGCGGGATTTTTGACACGAACAGTTGCTCCAGGTAATATCATGACCTATTTCCTCAGTTATTTCCTTTTACTAGCTTAATACTTGTGATTAGTTCATAGTCCAGAGCTAATAGTTCACGTTTAGGTGTTTCAACTAGTGGCTATTGACCGGGCGGGGACTTCCAGATAAAAAAATATCCAAACTGTAGGGTGCGTCAGTGCGATAGAACCTAACTATACTCAGAAATTATTCATACTGACGCACTCTACCCAACCATTAATTGCGGATAATTTATTTTTTGGTGTTCCCTACCTCAAAAATAATACTTCTGCTGTTGGCGAAAATTTGCTACCGATTCTACTATTCCTAAAGCGATAAAATTAGTCAGCATAGCAGAACGACCGTAACTCATCCACGGGAGGGGTATACCCGCTACAGGAGCTAAACCCACGGTCATACCTACATTTACTATCAACTGAAACACAATCATTGATAAAACACCGATCGCTAACAACGAACCAAAATTATCTTTGGCTGTTTGAGCGACGTGCAGTAATCGCCAGCAAATCAAACAGAAGACAAATAACACCACTAAACATCCCACAAAACCAAATTCTTCACCCACCGCCGAGAAAATGAAATCTGTATGCTGTTCAGGGACGAAATTCAGTTGTGTCATTGGCCCTTTGAACAAACCCCAACCCCACATCTCACCTGCACCAATAGCAATGCGCGATTGATGTTGGTGATATCCTGCGCCTAATATATCCTGTCCAGGGCGTAGAAAGGTTGTCAGGCGGTCTTTTTGATATTCTTTCAAAATATTATTCCAGGCGAAGACCCCCAGTTCACCACCTAGCATATTGAGTGACCAAGCACCAATACCACTAATACCAAACCGCCGCCAAGGAAGAGTTTGCCAACCGACAATCCCCATCGCAAATGACCAAATTAAACCTAAAAGACCCAAGGATATTTCGTGGAAAACTATTAGGGGTTGTGATAATGGCCAAGATATACCAAATAAAATCGCTGCGACTACAGGAGAAATCAGCAAGATTAACCAACCCGGATTGGCATTAGCCCAATACAACATCCCTAAAACTATTGATCCAAATACTAGTGATGTTGCCAAATCAGGTTGAGTAAATACTAATAACCAGGGTAGAGAAGTAAATGCCAAAGCCCGGCAAAAATTGGGTAGAGTAGCCGCCGTAGTTTTGTGTAATAAAGCCGCTAATGTAATGATTATCCCTACTTTGGCAAACTCTGAGGGTTGGATATTAAAACCAGCAACGGTTATCCATCGTTGTGCGCCTTTGGCACTAGTACCGGCAATCATCACTGCAATTAGACTGACGTTAGTGAGTGCGTATGTTATCCAATGCCACTGGAGTAAGTTTTCATAACGAAACCGGGCGATAAACACAGCTATTAAAGTACCAATACCAGCAACTAGCCAGTGCCACCACCAGTCTGTAACAGGTTGCTTAAGTTCGGTACTGAGGATCATCAGTCCGCCAAAGATGCTGACACCAACAGGTAATAAAAATAAAAGCCAATCTACTTGCTGCCAAGGCTTAACCCAATATTTCCAGCGAATTTTGGGGAGCGAACGTTTCAATAACATTGTGTGAGTTTAACGTTTAGGTATGAGGTTTAATTATTTTGTGAAAATAGGGAGCCGGGAGTAAGGGTGTAAGGAAAATAGACATTGGAGAAATTAAATCATGCCCAATACCCAATTCCCATTGACTATTAATAACTCTGTATTCCTAGGTTATGGCCTAGGAATCAGACAGAAATTAGAATTGATTATGTCAAAGCTGCAACTGATACTTTACCAGCAATAGTTAATGCGATCGCTTTTAGGGCTTTGGCTGAGACTGAATCTGGATCAGCAATAACTATCGGTACGCCATTGTCACCACCCACTCTAGTTGCAATTTCTAGTGGGACACAGCCTAACAAGGGTACTCCTAACTCGGCCGCGGTTTTAGAACCACCACCAGAGCCAAAGATATCGTACTGTTTATCTGGCATATCGGGAGGAATAAAATAACTCATGTTTTCTATTATTCCCAATACAGGCACATTCATTTGCTGGAACATCCGCAATCCTTTACGGGAATCTAACAGTGCTACAGTTTGCGGTGTAGTAACAATTACCGCCCCAGACATTGGTACGGATTGAGTTAAGGTTAACTGAGCATCACCTGTTCCTGGAGGCATATCCACAATTAAATAGTCTAATTCGCCCCATTGCACTTGATAGAGGAACTGGCGAATGACTCCATTTAACATGGGGCCACGCCAAATTACTGGCTGATCTCGGTCAATCAGAAAGCCCATTGAGACTAATTTGACACCATGATTAAAGGCAGGTTCTAAGACTTCACCTTTATCTGTGGAGCGAACCACAATTTGAGCATCAGCTAGTCCGAGCATCGTGGGGTCATTAGGCCCATAGATATCCGCATCTAGTAAGCCAACTTTTGCCCCTGTTTGTGCCAATGCTACAGCCACATTGACTGCGATCGTACTTTTACCGACACCACCTTTACCACTGGAGACAGCAATAATATTTTTGACTCCCGGAACACCATTACGGTCAGGTAAGCTTTTTTGTTGGGGTGTTTCTGCTGTTACATCTACACTGACATTTGTTACACCAGGCAGCTTTTTGACTGCTTTTTCACAGTCTTCAACAATAAATTCTCTTAGGGGACAGGCGGGTGTGGTTAAAACCAAAGTGAAGCTCACCTTACCACCTTCGATTTTGACGTTGCGAATCATGTTCAGTTCTACGAGACTCTTTCGCAGTTCTGGATCTTGCACTGGACGCAACACTTCTAAAACAGATTGAGCATCAAGGACATCGTACATAACAATTCAAAATTAAAAATACTCTACGAAAAGCAAGCTACAAAATTCAAAATGAAGAAATCTAAAGCAGTATTTGCTTAGTGTGTTCTTTGCGATCGGCGTAACAAAATTTAAAAAACTTTTATTATCACCTAATAGAATCTTAACTTTCTTTAGTGATTAAAGATTAGGAATTGGGCATTGGGTATTGGGCTAAAAACGTCTACCTTGTTTTCTCTACTTCCCTAACCCTCTCAACCCCAGCCTCTTCTCAGTCCCCAATCCCCTTAATTTGCTTTTTCTGTCCTGATACTGCTTGCAATGCTGCTTTTTCTACGGCTTCCACTAGAGAACGTGCCACACGATCTGCGTAGGGACGTGAAAATGACCAAATAAGTGGCGATAACCAGCCTCTTAAGGTGACTGAATAAGATAAACAAGTGCCACAAACCGTTGATTCTACTTGGTAAGTAATTCGTTCTTCTATGCCAGGAATTGCCATAACTCTAATACTCAGCAATTCTCTAGGGTTGACTCGCTCCACAAAAATTCTAATCGGAATTGGTGAAAAGCGTGTTACTGCTTGGTAAATTAATCCGGGTTTAGGTACTAATCCATAAGGGACGTTGGTACTTTTTAATAGTGGATGCCAGGAAACATCCCTTAAGTCAACTACCTTTTGCCAGAGATCGTCTACAGAAGCAGAACTAATTTCTCGATATGTCCGTACCAGAGAAACGCAAAACCGACGGTGTTTGCGGTGGATAAATTTGGATAACCAAGCTCTCATTTGCCTAATCTTCCTCGCTACAAGCTTGCTGGTAACTCTGGCATCGTCAGCTACTCTGAACTAATAGCACTCAACACTTAACTCTCAAAACTCAGCACGGGCTAAACGCCCCGCTACCACTAACAGCACGGGCTAACGCCCCGCTCCGCTAACAGCACTCAGCACTCAGCACTCAGCACTCAGCACTTAAGATGTTTGTAGACTAATGCACCAGAATGTTCCCATCAAGAAGTACAACAAAAATTTAGTCAATATACAAGCCTATACGCATTTGAGGGAAAATAATTCTAGTCATGCCCATTGATCATGTAAATTAAATGTTTCACAAGCAAAAGACTATTTGGGCAAGTTGAGTCTCATTTTTGGCTCGTGCTGCCCACAAATTTTTAGAATGAAAATTTGTGGCTGTTTTGGAAAATATAATTTAGTTTCGGGAATCTCATGGTAACTAATTCGCACACTCCAACTGTAGAAGCAAAATTATCTCCGTCTTTACCAGTGACTGATGCTAAGGCGCGTGTCAGTCATTTTATGAAACAGTTACAAGATGAAATTACACAAGCACTAGCAGCACTGGATGGCGTGGGTACGTTTCAGGAAGATAGTTGGGAACGTCCGGAGGGTGGTGGCGGGCGATCGCGTGTACTGCGTGATGGTGCAATATTTGAACAAGCCGGTGTAAATTTTTCTGAAGTTTGGGGTTCTCATCTGCCTCCTTCAATTTTAGCCCAGCGTCCAGAAGCAGAAGGACATGGCTTTTATGCTACTGGTACATCCCTGGTGTTACATCCCCGTAACCCTTATGTACCAACTGTTCACCTCAATTACCGCTATTTTGAAGCCGGTCCTGTGTGGTGGTTTGGTGGTGGTGCTGACTTAACACCCTATTATCCCTTTGCAGAAGATGCTGCCCACTTCCACAACACATTAAAGCAGGCTTGTGATCAACATCACCCAGAGTATTACCCAGTCTTTAAACGCTGGTGTGACGAATATTTTTACCTCAAGCATCGAGACGAAAACAGAGGTATAGGTGGGTTATTTTTCGATTACCAAGATGGCCAAGGAGTTTTGTATCGTGGACCTAATCCCAAAGGGAATGCAGCCGACTACAGTAACCAAGTAGGAGTACCAGCACAACGCAATTGGGAAGATTTGTTTGGTTTTATTCAAGGTTCTGGTAGAGCATTTTTACCCGCTTATGTACCCATCGTTGAACGTCGTCATGGGATAGAATATGGCGATCGCGAACGCAATTTTCAACTCTACCGTCGGGGTAGATACGTCGAATTTAACTTAGTTTACGACCGAGGCACAATCTTTGGCTTACAAACCAATGGACGTACAGAATCGATTTTGATGTCTTTACCACCTTTGGTGCGTTGGGAATACGGTTATCAACCAGAACCTAATACCCCTGAAGCAGAATTGTATAAGACATTTCTCAAGCCCCAAGATTGGATCAACTGGCAACCAAATGAAAAATGCTGAGTTGCAAGTGCTGTTAGCGGAGCGGAATCTTCGCTATCGCAACTCTGACAGAAGCCCATTGCGAATTGCCATCTTCTCTACGTTCCCTGCGTTAGCGTTGTGTAGCAAAGCAAGCTACGCAACGCTACCGCGAACCCCGAAGGGTATGCGAAGCGTGTCGTAGACAGAGGCTACGCCAACGTAGCGAGGCAAAGCATCGTTGCGAATTGTTTTAACCCTGTGGAATATTTACTGGCCTGGCGTCGTTCTCAACTCATCAATAATGAAGTCAAAATAATTTTGTCTCGTGGACTAAGTACTTTTCACGGGTTACTCAGCACAGATTTGGTGAGTTAAACTACTAAAAGTAAGCACCTAGTACAAAAAAAGGTGACAAATTTAGCTGTATCTTGTTAAATTCAAGTTTCAGCACTAGATAGTCCTGTAGTTGGTGGGTTAAATAATTTACTACTTTTTCTAGAGTAGTATCATTGTTTATCAGACTGATATGTGATTCATCAATTCCAGGACTAGTACCAATTCACCAAGAAAAGGCAACAGATACAATTCTGGAAACCCAGGTTTGATCTTACCTTCTTTAATTACGTAGGCGAAAGCCTTCGCTACGGGACGCTACGCGAAGCTCTAGGCTGTTACGATTGACGTAAAGCCTGCGGCATAGCTGCGCTTAAAGCGTAGCGGGGCGCAGCCCTTAAGAATTACGAATTGGTATAACTTAGCCACAGTAAATTTTAAGATGAGTGCCACAGGGGGCTTAGTGATTCAAATAGAACAAACAACTTATACAACTCAAGATGGTAATACAGTTATTATCTTGACCCCAGCAGGTCGCTTAGATATCACCACAGCTTGGCAATTTCGCCTGAAGTTACAGGAATGTATTTCTAAACTCAGCCGTCATGTGGTGGTGAATCTTGGCCAAGTAAATTTTATCGATAGCTCAGGTCTTACATCTTTGGTCGCTGGTATGCGTGATGCGGATAAAGTCAAGGGCAGTTTCCGTATTTGCAATGTTCATCCAGAGGCAAAACTTGTATTTGAAGTGACAATGATGGATACAGTGTTTGAAATTTTTGAAACTGAAAATGAAGCTTTAGAAGGTGTGCCTAGAAGTATTGCTAGCTAAGAGTCTGTTTCTGTAAGCTTAAAACAAAGCTCAGTGTCTCCGTTCGCGTAGGGAATGGCTTAGAAACCCACACTGTATGCTTGCATCAGTGTGGGAGTATGTCAGAGTCTGTATACACTTTTTGCCTGAAAATGTGATGGCTTTCCTGATTTGGTGAAAGTTTCCATCCAGAGGTTTTATATTCCACTGCACGGTAGTTTTTCTTAACCTTTGGAAAGCCCTTTTTACCCCACAAAGATATCTGTGTGATATCCATCCGTGATTGGAGATCCACCATATACTTATTCGCGATCGCTATTTGATGAATTGAACCTCTAACCTATTATCACAATCAAGTCACCCCGCCTAACTCACCTTGTACTATCTCATCACCGCAATCTTGAACCATTGCATCGGTTGATCCGAAAAAGTAGTAGAGTGAAAAGTGCATCTAGTAGCGTTAAGAACTTGACTAAATCACCTGTGCGGAAAATCGTTATTGCCGGTAACTGGAAAATGTTTAAAATCCAGGCAGAATCACAAGAGTTTTTAACAGGGTTTCTGCCGTCTTTACAAGAAACGCCTCCAGGGCGGGAAGTGGTCTTATGTCCTCCTTTCACTGACCTGAGCGTTTTGTCCAAGAGTTTACATGGTAGCCTTGTACAACTGGGAGCGCAAAATGTCCACTGGGAGGAAAGTGGGGCGTACACTGGTGAAATTTCAGGCCCCATGTTGGTAGAACTTGGTGTACGTTATGTGATTGTCGGTCACAGTGAAAGGCGGCAATTCTTTGGTGAAACGGACGAAACCGTGAATTTACGCCTGAAAGCTGCCCAAAAATATGGTTTAACCCCCATTCTTTGTGTAGGTGAAACCAAACAACAACGAGACGCTGGGGAAACTGAATCACTGATTATTAGCCAACTCGAAAAAGACTTAGTTGATGTTGATCAGGAAACTTTGGTGATTGCTTACGAACCGATTTGGGCAATTGGTACTGGCGACACTTGCGAAGCGACAGAAGCTAATCGAGTCATTGGCTTGATTCGCAGCGAGTTAAAAAATCCTGATGTCCCAATTCAATATGGTGGTTCAGTGAAGCCAAATAACATCGATGAGATTATGGCGCAACCAGAAATCGATGGTGTACTTGTCGGCGGAGCAAGTTTAGAACCTGCCAGTTTTGCCCGCATTGTCAACTATCATTAACCCCTTTGCAGCGTCAATAGTCCATAGTCATTAGTCTGTGTTTAAATCACGATTGACTGTTGACTATTGACTAATTTTATATGTGTAGCAAGTTAGTAATACGCGATCGCTGTTTCGAGTGGGGACAGCGTACTTATTTAATGGGTGTCTTGAATGTGACACCTGATAGTTTTAGTGATGGTGGTAAATTTAATACTCCTGCGGCGGCTTTATCCCAGGCTGAGGCTTTGGTAGCGGCTGGTGCTGATATCATTGATGTGGGAGGTCAATCAACTAGACCCGGCGCACAGCAAATCAGCCCAGAAGCAGAACTAAATCGGGTACTGCCAGTATTACAGGTATTACGGTCAAACATTTCTGTACCTATATCCGTAGATACAACTAGGGCTGCTGTCGCTAAAGCTTCTGTTGAAGCTGGGGCAGATATTATTAATGATATTTCTGGCGGCACATTTGATCACGAAATGTTGCCCACAGTAGCTAGTTTAGGTGTACCAATTGTGTTGATGCACATCCGAGGGACACCCCAGACGATGCAACAAATGACTGATTATCAGGATGTTGTAGAAGAAATTTCTAGTTTTTTAACTCAACAGATCACAATAGCTACAGATTTGGGCATCAATCGCGAAAAAATCATTATTGACCCCGGTATTGGTTTTGCTAAGAACTATGAGCAAAATCTAGAAATTCTGCGCCGCTTGGGTTTATTGCGATCGCTTAATTGTCCTATCTTAGTGGGGGTATCCCGCAAAAGTTTTATCGGTAGGATTTTAAATCAACCAGATCCGCAAGCCAGAGTTTGGGGAACGGCCGCAGCGTGTTGTGCGGCTATCTTGAATGGTGCAGAGATCCTCCGAGTTCATGATATTCAAGAAATGCGCGATGTATCTCTAGTTGCTGATGCCATCTTTCGAGCGAAGAACAGAGGGGATAGTTAAGAGGGGACAGGATGGGGAAAAAGAGGTGTTTCTTTAATTCTTAGCGGTTGGTGCGCCGTCTTGTGCAGCTGCTATCAAGAACCACAGAATGAGGGAATCAATCAAAATATTTCTGGTACAGTCCCCAAGCTCTATGTTCACAAAGACTTAACCATGTTCAATATTTTTACCATTACCCTCAGTGTTAACTGTTTCAGCAACCATTTCTTTCATTAATTCGCCTGATTTACCAGGATCTACAAACACAACTTTGGCATTTGGACTTTCTCCCAGCCTATAGCTAGCATTTATATAATCTTGCGCCACTAAATAACGCAAAATTTCTTTAGTTTCAGGATTGCTACGTAACCCTTCAGCAATTATCTGGATGGAAGTCATAGTTCCTTCTGCTTTCTTAATGGCAGCTTGCCTCTCGGCTTCTGCTTCAGTAATCAATGCCCGTTTTTTGATTTCCGCCGCTCGCTCCTCTTCCATTGACTTGCGTACACTCTCCGGTGGTGTAATTCCTTGAATATCTAACCGGATCATCTGAACTCCCCATTCTATTGTTGTGCTATTCAACTGCTCTAAGATGGCTTGATCCATCTCAGTTCTTGAGATATTAGTTTCTTCTAAAGTGTTTTGGGCAATAATTTCCCTTAATGTAGTTTTTGCCAGCTGTGCTAGTGACTCTTGTAAGTCTTCAATTTCATAAAAGCTTTTCTCAATATTTTTTATTTTCCAGAACAACACAGCATCAACTTCTAAGTAGATATTATCTTTGGTGATGACATTCTGCGGCTTGATGTCTAGAATCTGTTCTCGCGTAGTATCTTCCATCACAACTTGATCCACCAGAGGTACTACAAAGTTCAACCCTGGCGTCAGTGTGCGATGTTTCCTTCCCAAGCGTTCTACTAAGGCGGCATTCCCTTCGTTGATAATTTTGGCAGATCCTAAGGCATAAGCTATAAGTGCTAAGACTACAGCAATAATTGGCTCCATATATGCTCCTATTAGCTTTTAAGGAGATTTTAGTTTAAAGGACATGGTAATACCATGTTTTATATTTAAGTCTAATGTTTTGAGTTTGTAACTAAAATAACTTAAGTTAGGCAAATTTAAACAAGCCCTCTCCAGAGTTTGCTTTTCTACTCCTCTTTTATGACTCTGATGAAAGTCAAAAAGGTAGGATGGGTTTGATTTTGTTCAACCCATCCTACCCCTAAATTTAACAAAACCTAGATATATAAACTTAAAACCCGAACAATCTGAAAAGATTAACGATAATACCTAGAGGCCCAGCTACGATGTTGAGACCATCACCAGCTTGAGCTATACCAGAGCGGTTAACTACGACAACATCATTGTTACGGAGAATGGGATTAGTTTCCTCGTTAATTCCTTGGTTGAAGTCAACTTTTACATCACGCTTAGTAACTGAACCATTAGCGTTGAGGCGAATCAACTCTACAGTACCCTTACGCGCTCTAGCATCATTGAACCCACCAGCCGCTAATATTGCTTGGTTCAAAGAGCTATTAGGTTGTAATTCTACCGCACCGGCTCGTTTAACTTCACCGACTACACCAACTTGAATTCTGGCTGGAGATAAAGTAGTGGTAGCTAATTGAGTAGCTTCTGCTGGAGTAATCTCGGTGGCTGTGGGAATCACAATTGTATCTCCATCTTGGACAATCACGTCTTGATTGACATCACCACCCTGCAAAAGTTGCCAAAGATTGATATCTACAGTTTGTTCTGTACCTGTTCTTGTAGGCCGGCGTAGCTTGATATTACGAATATCTGCTTGGGATGTAATTCCACCAGCTAATTGAATGGCTCTTGTCAAATTGGGGAGTCCAGTTCCACCAGCATCTGTACCACCTGTAGAAACAAGATAAGAACCTGGACGATATACTTCACCAATTACTGCGACTGTGCGCGGTGCAGTTTGGCTAGCTGCAAAGTTAGCAGCAAATAGATTGCGAGCGCCTGCAACATTAAAGGAGGTTGCTGTTGGTACAACTATGACATCGCCATCCCTTAAGGTAATATCTTGGGCTGCATCGCCTGTTTCAATGAGTTGCTTGAGATTGAGAGTCACAAGTTGCTCACCAGCACCTGTTGTTTTACGCTTGAGCTGAACTTGGGTGACATCTGCTGCCAAAGTAACGCCTTGAGCTGTAGTCAATGCAGCTAATACAGTTGGGTATTGTACTCCAGGATTGTTACCTGCACCTCCTGCCAAACTCAAAGTGTAAGCACCTGGACGAGTGACTTCTCCGGCAACCAGAATATTAATAGGACGCGGGGATAAAAGATTGATAGAAATCTGCGGACGTTTCAGAAACTTGCGGTATTTTTCGGTGATGATATCAGCAGCTTGTTCAGTGGTGAAACCCTGAACAGAAACACTACCAATTAAAGGTAGGTTAATAGCTCCACCTGGAGGAATTTGGTATTCACCCGTATATTCGGGTACTTCAAAGACATTTACACGAATTAGGTCTCCGCCACCTAATAGATAATTTGTATTTGGTTGTTGTATTTGCGGAGATACGGGTTGGGAATTAGGAAATACTTGCGCTCTAGTTGCAGGTACTGTTTGTGAATTAGGAGATACTGATTGTCCCTGAGCTAAACTGGCAGAAGGCAGAATGAGATGAGCAGCTGTTAATAAAGCTGCACCCACAGCTGGCTGGGTGAAAAATTTCAGCGAACCTATGTTAACCATATTTACCTTAGACTCTGAGACTACAAGTGGTAAAGTATTGTCTAAACATTTTAATCTTGACTATACTTAAGTATTTAGGTTTCCCGACAATCTTATTTTCCTGAAAAAGCTATCTTTCCCGGAAAATATTTTTGAATTTTTAGTAAACTTAGCTGCAAGAATAACTGATGGAAATACTATAGTTCATTTATAGCGTTACCCTGTTTGATGTAGTTAAAAAAAGGTAGCAAAAAACACTAACATTTCTCATGATTAAGCAACATTATTAGTGCATAATTGGCAGTTATTATTGTGTCAATAAATGCAGAACAAAGTGACAAATATCATATTTTTAATTAGTAATTTGTAAACCTATCTAAAGTTATATATTTTCATGACACTGGAAAATAAACATAAAGCATATTATTACAAGCAAGCAAAATAATAAACCTTGATTTCTCGGATTTTTAACTATTGAAGATGGTATCTTAAGGTTCGCCGTTATGTACTAGTTAACGACATGATTTATTTGACTGATCTGTTGGATAAAAAACTCCTCTAATGATTGACGAGATAGATGTATCGAAATAACTTTTCCACCCATCAAGCGTAAACTACCTAGAAAGTCATAGTAATCGGCTTGTAGTGTCCCGTGCCAAGAACCATCAGGCTCAAATACTATACTCGGTAGCCATTTTTTGAGGATTGACAAATCACCGCCTTCACCTTTGACATGATATGTTTCATCTCTGCCTAATAGTTCTCCTAGAGAACCGATACAGATTAATTCGCCTTGAGAAAGAATAGCGATGCGATCGCAAATTTGTTCGACTTCACTGAGAATATGGCTGTTAAAAAAAATCGTCTTGCCGGCGGCTTTGAGGGACAAGATAATTTCCCGCATCCGGTAGCGTCCGAGAGGATCTAGTCCCGACATTGGTTCATCTAGAAATATTAGTTCTGGATCGTTAATTAATGCCTGCGCCATACCCACACGTTGTAACATCCCTTTGGAGTAGCGACGCATCTGTTTTTTGCGTGCATCAGCTACCGATAAACCCACTAAATCTAGTAAGTGTGGAATGCGTTGGCGTTGCACATTAGCGGGAATTTGGAATAATCCGGCGGCTAACTGCAAAAACTCCCAGCCTGTGAGATACTCATACAAGTAAGGGTTTTCACTTAAATAGCCAATGTTCTGCTTGACGTTGCGATCGCCTAAAGGTTGACCCAACAATAAACCTTTGCCAGCAGTAGGCCGGATAATTCCCAGCAACAGTTTTAACAGCGTTGTCTTCCCTGCACCATTAGGCCCCAGTAAACCAAAAGTTTCCCCCTGATAAACCGTTAAAGAACAGCCTTTGAGGGAGACAACCTGTTGATTCATCCAAAAGCCAGTGCGATAGACTTTTCTTAAATCAGAAGTAATGACTACTGGTGGGGTATCTATAGTAGCCAGTTGAGCATCAGCAGTGTCTTGAACAGACTTCATCTCAGTTTGATTAACACAGCATTGGTGACAAGTTACCCAATAGGATAACCGCGATCGGCCACAAGTGTGTTAATTGTTGCAAATTTCGAGGAATGGGATGAACAGCCAAATACCGGAAGGCGGGATTCAAAATTCAAAGCGAATACAGCGTAAGCATTTTATTAATTGGGAATGGTTGGTTTATTTACGCCGTGCTGTACTTATGATGATTCTACTTAGATTCTGATACAGTGAAGTCTTATATTGATTTCACAGGTCTTGCTTTACACTGTCCACAACAATTATACTGATAGTGGCTAATAATTTTAGAGTTCCGATATAAACGTATAAACGTGAAAAATAAGCTTTTTGCATTTACAGTTGCACTTGCATCAACTCTAACTTTAGGACATCCTGCTCTGGCAGGATGGCTATCATATGCGGATGATGCACTCAGGTTGTTAAGCAGACCATCAGTTAGATCATCTGCGGACGACGTAGTTCGCCTTGTAAGCAAACCATACTTCAACCCCAAAATTGGAAAAAAAGTAGCGACTTTTGCGGTTGCTGGAGCTGGAACTGCTGGAACTCTTATTTACTACAATCTAATAGTCGATTGTAATAATAGAGTTGCATCCTGGGGAAATAACCAGGCAGGATACCAACCAGTTAACTTTAACTCAGTGCAGAATCGATTTTGTAGATAGAACTAGAACTTTGATTTTTTAATAATATCTAGCAAAGTAGTTATCTGTTTGATCGCTACTTTGAAATCAAGTAACTACCCAGTCGTTACAAAGTTTTTGTTCCCTAACTATATTATAGATTTCACATTAATCATGTATGACTGGGAGTTTATTTCTTAGTAAATGAATCTGACTTTATGTGTAGATTAATTGACTTATAAGTGTAGCCTATGTTTGACGGAATTTAAGCACTGAATAAAAAAAATCTCTGCCCAAATTCCCAATTTAGTAAAAATAAAACAAAGCATTTTTCATTGTTTTTTAGTAACCGTGTACAATATCTGCATAAATTCCCAAATCAAAAACCCTTATATAGTAAGTGAATAGTAAATAGTAATGCTATCTCAAGCACCTGTTGGAATTTTTATTTCTTACCACAAGAAAGATGAGATATTATGCGATGACCTGAAAAAGCACTTAGCTGCTTTACAGAGAAATAATATAATCACAATTTGGGATAAAAACAGTATATCCCCTGGTCAAGAAATAGAGAATAAAATTGATGAGAATTTGAGAAACTCTAAGATCATTCTGCTGCTAATTAGCCCAGATTTCATCAAGGATTTGCCTTTGGAAGCGACACGAGCAACGGAGTTGCAGGCAGAACAAAAGGCTCTAGCTATCCCAGTCTTGCTACGTCCTGCGCTTTGGGATCTGCCCCCATTCGATTTATTGTCTCCTCTCCCCAGCAATAGAAAGTTCATAACTAGTGATAAGTCTAAACAGGATGAGGCTTTCTTCAAGGTTGTTAATGAAATTAAAGATGAAGTAAATACGTTAAATGATAAATCAAAATATTCATCCAAAGAAGAGATTTTATTAGCAGCATCACGAAGAAATCGAGTTACAAAACTCATCAATGAAGCAGATCGTTTATTCAAAGAAGAAAAATTAGAAGCAGCAGCCCAAAAATATCAAGAAGCTCTCGATATCGACCTCACTTCTGTTAGAGCGAATATTAGCTTTGGGAATGTTTTAAAGGAGCAGAATAAATATAAACAAGCAATTGACAAGTACCGAACAGCGATTAGCTTGAATCCTGACAATGCCGAAGCTCACTTCAGTTTAAGCTTTGTTTTATGCGAGCAAATGAAGCTTGAAGAAGCTATGAAAGAGTTACATAAAGCTATCCGACTAAATCCAAAGTTTAGCCTAGCTTATATTTTGTTGGCAGTTATTCTTTTGAAACAAGGTAAATCAGAAGAGGCGTGCTTAAAACTAAAAAAATCTGCTCATTTTGCCTCTCGTGATGATCGTCTAACCCACAACCTGATGAAACGAATGTCAGACAAAGATAAGGCAGCTTTTCAGGGTTTATGGGCAATTATTTTATACAAGGAAAATAGGCTTGAAGAGACAATTGAACAATGCAAGCAAGCTATTAATTTTTTAAAATTACAAAAGCGCGACTCTGAAACAATTAAACTGCTAGCTAGCTTTCATTTTTGGCTTGGAAAAGCCATACAAGACCAAAGTAAACTTGAAGAGGCCAGTGCGGAGTATCACCAAGCTTTACTCTTTGATGCCAACCATGTAGAAGCTCACTACAACTTAGGTGCTATCCTTTCCAAACAAGGCAAGTATAAAGAGGCTATTTTAGAATTTCGCGATGTTATACGCCTCGACCCTACTGATGCAGATGCTCATAATAAACTAGGGATGGCTTTGTACAATCAAGGTAAGTTTGAAGAAGCAATTGTCGAATACCGCCAAGCTTTACACTTCAACCCTAATCATGCAAACGCTCACAATAACTTCGGGCTTGCTCTAGGTGAAAAAGGTAAACTCGAAGAGGCAATTAAAGAACTGAATTTAGCTATTTCACTTGAACCCAATAATATGATTTTCGCGGAAAATCTCAAGATTCTTATGGTTAAAGAGAAGGGTTTTTGGGGGCGTTTATTTAGCTAGTAGTCTGTCAATTTTGATTTTGTGCGTAAGCAGTCCCAGAATATCTTGCTAGCAAACGATTTTAAAAGTTTGTCATACACACTTTTAAGCTTGACAGACCACTAGTGGCGTGTCAAGGCTAAAGTAGTGCATTTAAAAAAAGTAGAAAACATTGATTTATCTCAATTTCATCCAAAATCTATTGCAACAATTTAGTCTGGTCACGCCACTAGTAGTGTTCATAACAAATCAGTGCAGCGATCGCTTGAGCAAAATTCACAATCAATATTCCTGAGAAGGGAAGCTTGTTTCTTGACAACTCTCCCCTTTTCTGAATCAAAGCACTCCCTTAGAACTGGGAATAGTACCAGCGCGACGGGGATCAACTTCTACCGCCATGCGTACAGACCTAGCGAATGCTTTAAACGTCGCTTCGATGATGTGGTGGGAATTGATTCCATCTAACTGGCGAATGTGTAACGTCATTTGGCTGTGGTTGACTAACGCCACAAAAAATTCTCGCACCAGTTGCGTGTCATAAGTCCCCACCCGTTGGGTAGGAATTGTTAAACCATAGCTCAGGTGAGGGCGACCAGAGAAGTCTAGTGCAACCTGTACTAAAGCTTCATCTAAAGGGGCTAAAAAATTACCAAAGCGGACAATGCCTTTTCTGTCGCCTAATGCCTTATGTAAAGCTTGTCCTAGGGTAATACCTACATCTTCATTAGTGTGGTGGTCGTCAATCTCCCAGTCACCTTTGGCTTTGACATCCAAATCAATCAAGCCGTGAGAGGAAATTTGATACAACATATGATCCAAAAACGGAATCCCTGTGGCAGCTTGGCAAATGCCACTACCATCTAGGTTGATAGTAACTTGCACATCAGTTTCACCAGTAGTGCGATGTACTGAGGCAATGCGAGAGGATGAGGAGAAATTAACTTGGGGATAATCGCTGATTTGCATAGAAGTTGAGGACTGGGGACTAGGAATTTTAGATTTTGCGGAAAGTTCTGTAGGCGGGTTTCCCGCCGTAGGAAACTTTTCAAGACGGATTTTAGATTTTGGATTGAATAATCTAAAATCCACTCATTGAAAAGCTGGGGATTGGGGACAGAAGTTATTCACTGCGTGACGCTAGCGCGTAGCTTGCTTTGCTACGCAACGCTACCGCGAACTCCAGAGGAGTACAATTTTGAATTTTGAATTTTGAATTTATATCCCCCTTTCCCAAATCGTATTACATTCCCATGATTTCGTATCCTGAATCCACGTACAGGACTTGTCCTGTGATACCGCTAGATAAATCGCTAGCCAAGAAAGCAGCCGTGTTACCTACTTCTGTTTGGGTGACAGTACGACGCAAAGGAGCGACGGCTTCGACATGGTGAATCATATCTAAGATGCCACCAACAGCACTAGATGCTAAGGTGCGGATAGGCCCCGCAGAGATGGCATTAACGCGAATATTTTGAGGGCCGAGTTCAGATGCTAAATAACGCACACTAGCTTCTAATCCTGCCTTAGCCACACCCATAACGTTGTAGTTAGGAATTGCCCTCACGCCACCCAAATATGTCAGGGTAATGATACTTCCCCCCTCTGTCATTAATGGTTTGGCTGCACCACTTAACTGCACAAGTGAATAGGTACTAATGTCTAAAGCTGTAGCAAAGCCAGAACGAGAAGTTTGGCTAAAATCTCCAGTTAAATCATCTTTGTTAGCAAAGGCCAAACAATGAATCAGAATATCTAGTCGTCCCCACTTGTCGCGGATTGTCTCAAAGGTAGATTGAATCTGTTCGTCGTTTTGGACATTACAGGGAACAAATAAACTGGGGTTGAGAGGTTCTACTAGTTCAGCAACTTTCTTCTCCATTTTGCCCCTTTCATCTGGTAGATAGGTAATGCCGAGATTCGCTCCTGCCGCGTGTAGTTGTTGGGCAATCCCCCAAGCAATAGAGCGGTTATTGGCAATACCCGTTACCAGAGCGTTTTTTCCATTCAGATTCAGCATAGAAACCCTTGATGTAAGCGATTTATGAAAATAGAGGCTAGGGACTGGTGACTGGTGGCTGGGGACTAGTGACTGGGGATAAGGAACTGCGGATTAGGTATTGTTTTCTTTTACCTTTTACCTCTTGCCTCCTGCACCCTGCCTCCTGACTCCTGCCTTCATGAGCATACTAGAATCTGAGGCACGTTTGTATTTGTTTTATACATGATGGGCAAAAATAATAATTAGTAAATGTGTTTTTTTGATTTAAAATACATATTATTCCTTAAGAAATTCTCAAGATTACTTAAGTTTTTAGAGAAAAAACCTGATGGTTATAGCAAGCAGAAGTATCTATCAAGAACTGCTAGCTAAAAATAGCAGAAATTAGGTATCATTATAAACAAATAACTATGAAGTTATAGGTTTAAGTATAGTAAAGTACAGCAAGGTTAACGGTGCTTTATTGATTTTTCAGGTGTATTCTTAGGTAATTAGTTTTCACTTTTTTGTTATTCCGGCATTGGGTAGGGGAAGGGAGATGATCGTGACACAAGATAAGGCCCTAGCAAATGTTTTTCGCCAGATGGCAACTGGAGCTTTTCCACCAGTTGTCGAAACGTTTGAACGAAATAAAACGATCTTTTTTCCTGGCGATCCTGCCGAACGAGTTTATTTTCTTTTGAAAGGCGCAGTCAAGCTTTCCAGGGTGTATGAGGCAGGAGAAGAAATTACAGTTGCACTATTGCGGGAAAATAGCGTTTTTGGCGTTCTGTCTTTATTGACAGGCAATAAATCTGATCGGTTTTACCATGCGGTGGCATTTACCCCAGTAGAATTGCTGTCTGCACCAATTGAACAAGTAGAGCAAGCACTCAAGGAAAATCCTGAATTATCAATGTTGATGCTGCGGGGTTTATCTTCGCGGATTTTGCAAACAGAGATGATGATTGAAACCTTAGCGCACCGAGACATGGGTTCGAGGTTGATTAGTTTTTTACTGATTCTCTGTCGTGATTTTGGCATTCCTTGTGCAGATGGGATCACAATTGATTTGAAGTTATCTCATCAAGCGATCGCAGAAGCAATTGGTTCGACGCGCGTGACAGTTACCAGATTATTAGGGGATCTGCGTGAGAAAAAGATGATTTCGATTCACAAAAAGAAGATTACTGTGCATAAACCTGTGACTCTCAGCAGACAGTTCACATAAAATCCATTGGGGTCAGGGGCGGTGGAGCGTGTTATATTTCTTTAGATAACACTCAATAGTTGGCATTAAATCTAAAATCTTGAGTAATTTCAGCTATTGCCGACCCCCCCATCCTCCCCAGACAATGACTGAAAGTAGTAGGCTGTATCTGGAAACATTTCGGTAGCTGAAGATGACAACCGGCTACATCCTCATCGCAGCAATTTTAATTTTGGGAGGCGTAATTGCCACTGTTGGCGATCGCATCGGCACAAGAGTTGGCAAAGCACGCCTCTCTCTCTTTAAGCTTCGCCCCAAAAACACAGCTGTAGTGGTAACGATTTTTAGTGGTGTACTGACAGCCGCCACAACCCTAGCTATTCTGTTTTTGGCTGATGAAGGCTTACGGAAAGGGGTATTTGAGTTAGAAGATATTCAAAAAGACCTCCGACAAAAACGAGAACAACTCAAAGTTGCTGAAGATCAAAAAAGTCAGGTAGAGGCTGAACGCAACCAAGCCAATCAGGAATTAGAAACCACCAAAAAAGAAAAATTTACAGCGCAGCAAGATTTAGCTCAAACCCAAACTAAACTCCAGCGCACCCAAAACCAGTATCAAAAAGCTATAGCTGAACTCCAAAGTGTTTACAATCAAAGGAAAGCACTACAGATAGCTGTTACCAAACTAGAGACAGAACGGAGACGGCTGTATATTGAAGCCCAAAAAGCAATTGCCCAACGCGATCGCGAAATAGCTAACCGTCAACAAGCCATAGAACAACGCGATCGGGAACTGAGTAACCGTCAACAAGCTATAGAACAACGCGATCGCGAACTGGCTAACCGTCAACAAGCGATAGAACAACGCGATCAAAAAATTGCCCAACTAGATAAACTCATCCAAAATCGCAATTTAGAAATTACCCAAAGAGAACAGGTAATTGCCAAACGGGAATCTCTACTCAAAGAATTGGAAAGACAACAGGATTATCTAGAACAGGAAGTGGCGAGACTGGAAAAATATTACCAGTCATATCGTGACTTACGCTTGGGTAAATTGGCTTTAGTTCGGGGTCAAGTTATTGCGGCGGCTGTAGTGCGTGTTAACCAAACGACTACTGCCCAACAAGTAATTGTGCAACTACTGCAAGAAGCCAATCGCAATGCTAGCATCGAATTAGCTGAACCTGGAACTGCTGCTAATACACAACTGCTGCGTGTAACTCCAGATAGAGTTGAGCAGCTGATCAAACAAATTAACGATGGTCGAGAATACGTAGTGAGAATTTTCTCAGCTGGCAATTATGTGAGGGGGGAACAGCAGATAGAATTTTTCGCCGATACAGCTAGAAATGTCTTAGTATTTTCTGAAGGTGAGGTATTGGCGACAACTACCGCCGATGCTAAAACTATGACCTCATACCAATTAAGGCAAAGATTAGATTTATTAATTTCAGCATCTCAATTTCGTGCTAGAAATTCGGGTATTGTCGAAGGTGTACAAATTGATGGTACGTTTATTCGCTTTGTTGCTCTATTGAGACAATTCGGGCAACCCATAGAAATTAAAGCAGTAGCAGCAGAAGACACTTACACGGCTGGGCCTTTGAGAGTAAAACTAGTAGCAATTCAAAACGGCAAAGTTGTTTTAAGTACTTAATAAAAATTTATTATGACTTTTAGTGAATTTTCCCCAACACAACCAGTCATTTTAGGGTTTGATCCCGGTAAAGATAAATGTGGTGTAGCCATGATGGGATTAGATCGGCAATTGCATTATCATCAAGTTGTGCTTTCTCGTGAGGCGATCGCTACCATTAATAACCTACGTCAAAGGTTTCCCGTTTCCTTGCTGGTAATGGGTAATCAAACCACAGCCAAACACTGGAAACAGCAATTGCAACAAGAATTAGTCGAACCATTAAATATTGTGTTAGTAGATGAGCGTTATAGTACCTTAGAAGCACGCGATCGCTATTGGCAGATGTACCCCCCTAAAGGACTCACAAAGCTACTACCCCAGGGAATGCGCCAGCCTCCACGCCCTATAGATGACATTGTGGCTATTCTCTTAATTGAAAGATATTTAAGCCGCCTCACTGAATCAGTTAACAGTTAATCTGAAATTTTTACAACTTTGCGCGAATCGTAAACGCATAGTCTCCGCCTGGTTCTAGCTGATAATCTTGTTGTTCCAAGAACCTTCCCAGAGGTTCTTTGATTAAAGCCCGACCCTGAGAAGGCTTCACGGAAAGTTCTCCCTGGCGAAAATTCCATTGGAAATGCCACTCAAAATCCCCTGCACTCACTTCACCTTCTAGGAAGCCGTGTTGCCAGGATTGGCGGGTAATTTTGACATGGGCGGTAGTTTCTGGCAAACGTTTAGCACTCACAATGCTTGGTGTTAAGTATGGAACAAAAGCTAACTATTTAGGCTATCTTTTATTTACCAAACTTCGCTGCGATCGACAAACTGGCAACATGAGTATTTTTGCTTAATATAGCTATATATATCTTGAAAATTGAAAATATAAACGTTTAAGAATAATCCAGTTTTCACTAATAATAGGGATTTCATCAGTTTTAGTGTTTCTTCCGTTGTTAGCTACTGAATTAATGAATCATCCTAAAATTTTAAATTTAAAGCCGCGACTTCAGTCGTCCGGCTTCTCTTTACATAAGTGATAAAAATTTACGGCGATGCCTACCTAAAAGGCATCGCGGATTTTAGATAGAATCTAAAATCCCAATCGAATTAACGATTCACCGCCGCAGCTTCCCGTGCCGCAGCTGCCTGATCGGGGTGGATACCCAAGCGTGTGAGGTTAATCCGTCCCTTATTGTCAATTTCGCGTACCTTGACAACGACTTCATCGCCTACAGCTACTTCATCCTCAACCTTGCCCACACGATAATCAGCCAGTTGGGAAATATGGATCATTCCTTCCTTACCGGGGAGAAATTCCACAAAAGCACCTATTGGTATAATCCGAGTCACGCGTCCAGCATAGACATCGCCTTCATTCAACTTGCGGGTCATGCCTTGAACGATATTACGCGCTCTCTTGGCTTTATTCTCATCTACCGCAGAAATAGTAACTGTGCCATCATCTTCGATGTCAATTTTCGCACCAGTTTCTTCGGTGATACCCTTGATTGTTTTACCACCAGGGCCAATGACTAGACCAATCATGTCTGGATCAATCTTAATCGTCAACAGACGCGGCGCATAAGGTGAAGTTTCAGGGCGCGGTTGGTCAATGGCTTGCAACATTTTATCGAGAATGTGCAACCTGGCGGCTTTGGCTTGGTTGATGGCTTGGGCAATAACTTCCATAGGCAAACCAGATATTTTCATATCCATTTGCAAGGCGGTAATTCCTGTATCTGTGCCGGCGACTTTAAAGTCCATGTCTCCCAAGAAGTCTTCAATGCCTTGAATGTCTGTCAGGACTCGGACTTCATCTCCTTCTTTGATCAAACCCATAGCCGCACCACTGACTGGTTTGAGAATAGGTACACCAGCATCCATTAAGGCCAGAGTAGAACCGCACACAGAACCCATTGAGGTAGAACCGTTAGAAGATAACACCTCTGAAACGATACGAATCACGTAGGGGAATTGTTCTTTCGGTGGTAGTACAGGTAAAATGGCTCGTTCTGCCAATGCACCGTGACCGATTTCTCGTCTACCTGGGGCGCGTAAAGGTTTGGTTTCTCCCACTGAGAACGGCGGGAAATTGTAATGATGCAGGTAGCGTTTGGATTGGTCTGTTTGCAAGTCATCGTTGAGGTTTTGAGCATCTCCGGGAGTACCGAGGGTACAAGCGGATAATACCTGGGTTAGTCCTCGGTTAAATAGCCCGCTACCGTGGACGCGCTTGGGTAAGACATCCACTTGACAAGACACAGGACGGACTTCATCGAGTTTGCGTCCATCAACACGCACGTTATCTTCGACGATTTGACGGCGCATGAAGTGCTTAGTGATGTCTTTAAAAGTGTTCCCCAAGGCTTTGCTATTGGCAGTAGCAGCAAGGCGGATTGGGTCGTCTTCTGAGAGTGCGGCGATCGCTGTGGCAATATTGTCTTTAACGGCATCCAACGCGGTATCGCGTTCGGGTTTAGCCAAATGAAATTGAGCCAGAATTTTCTTAATTTCGTCGCTAGCGCGATCGCGGATATAATTTGCCAGAGTTTGATCTACCTCTGGTTTTGCTTCTTGGACAATTTCTAAACCCATTTCTGCTACTAAATCTTGCTGCGCCTTGATTAAATCGCGCACAGCTTCGTAGCCAAAATCAATCGCTTCAATAATATCTCGCTCTGGCAATTGATTAGCACCTGCTTCCACCATGATTATGCCATGTGGTGAACCAGCTACAATCAAATCTAAATCTCCAGCTTCGATTTCTGCATAGGTGGGGTTGATGATAAAGTCATCACCTACTAAGCCTACTCGTACTGCTGCCATTGGCCCGTTAAAGGGAATTTGGGCAATCAGAGTTGCGATCGAAGCACCTGTCACCGCCAATACGTCCGGTGGTACTAGCTCATCCATTGACATTGTAAATGCCACAACTTGCAAGTCATCCCGCAACCATGAAGGGAACAAAGGACGCAAGGGACGGTCAATTAAACGACTGGTGAGAGTGGCTTTTTCTGGTGGACGACCTTCCCGGCGCATGATCCCACCAGGTATTCTCCCAGCTGCGTATAGTCTTTCTTCGTAATCTACTGTTAGGGGAAGGAAATCAATGCCCTCTCTGGCTGTTGATCGCGTAGCTGTTACTAAAACAACTGTATCCCCTGATTCTATCAACACAGACCCACCAGCTTGCGGTGCTAGTAGGCCTACTTTCAGTCGAATATCCCTTCCATCGAAGGATATTGACTTCTCAAATTCTGCCATTCAGCTTTTTTTCCTTCTCTTTCTTTATTCTCTCACTGTGGCAATCCTAACATTTATGCCCTATGGCTGACTTCTGTTACATACAAAGAGCAACAAGTTCCTCAACGCCAAGCACGATACACACTCAGCGCATCCACCATCTGTTCATCAGCTAGTTTTGCCACTTGTTGAGTGCTTACAATGATATCAAGGGATTGCGGATTAGATACTGGGGACTGGGAATTTTAGATTTTACGGAAAGTTCTGTAGGCGGGTTTCCCAACCTAGGAACGCCACTTACTACAAGCCGGGAAACCCCGAAGTTGCTCCACTTGGGCAAAGCCCTTGTCGCAGCCTCTCGTAGAGAAGACCGCACTTCTCTTCGTCCAACGCAGTGGCTCAAATTTTCAAGACGGATTTTAGATTTTGGATTGAATAATTGCAAATCCACTCATTGAAAGGCTGGGGACTGGGTACTAGTACAGCACGGCGTAAATTAACTCACTATCTAAAATCCTTGAAAAGCTTAGAAATCAGCGTGATTCATGGGTAATTTAGACTTTTGGCTTTTGCGTGATTGTACTATCTTTCCTATTTCCTAATACAGAGTGGCGAAAATCACGCTACCATCTAAAAAATAGCTAAATCAATAGACCTCTTGCATAAATGCTTAAGCTGTCATGTTGAGCAAAGCGAAACATCTCAAAGATTCTACATTTCATTCAGAATTACACATCTCATTTTCCGACTTTTGCAAGAGGTCTAATATTTTGACTATGAAAAATTTTAATTGATATATCAATATTATTTACTTTTATAAAGTTATAAGTATTTTACAATATTTAAATTTCATGACCATAAAGATATCAAAACAAATATAGTTCTCATTAAACAAGCAATACTTAATAATTTTATTTTGATTAAAGTCTGAGTAGTTAACAAATGGCAATTTTACACGGTAGTTGGTTATTAAAAGGTCAGGAAAACTATTTATTTATTTGGGGTGAGACTTGGCGATCGCCACGAGTTAATGTGAACTTGAGTGAATTAGCCCTAAATCCCTTGGCGATGACAGCAGTTGAGTTAGGTGAGTGGTTGTCTGCTGAAAATATGAGCATTGCAGACTTTATCACTCAGCTAGAAAAAAAGCCATCTACTAAAGCCACAAGTTCTAAAAAGATAAATTTACCGATTCATTCTCAAAAAGTTAATCTACCAACTTATATTTTAGAAATAACTACAGAAGAGACAGTATTGATGTCTCCCTTACATTCTGGTGCGTTGGCATCTGAGATGGACTCTCAAAAATACTTACAACCTTGGCGAATCGAAGGTTTTTGTCTCAACCCGATACAGGCTATCAAATTTCTCACTTCTTTACCCTTAAATATTGTCAATGGGGAAGATACATTTTTAGGTGGAGATTTACGCTTTTGGTCACAGGTTGCCCGTTGGAGTTTAGATTTAATCTCACGATCTAAGTTTTTACCAATTATCCAAAGACAAGCTAATGAGAATTTTGACGCGAAATGGCAAGTCCTTCTAGATAGTGCCATAGATGGAACTCGCTTAGAAAAGTTGGCGACGAAAATGCCCTTGGTTTGTCGGACTTACGGGGGCCTGGGGACTGGGGGAGAATTTAGTCAGTCACCAATGTACGTTGATTTTCCCAGTCAGCCGCAAGACTTAATTTTGGCGTTTCTCAATAGTGTGATAGATGCCCAAGTGCGGGAGATGGTGGGGACTCAAACTCTGGTTGAACCTAGGGTAATGGCATCTTTACCATTGGCGGTGCGTCAGTGGTTGCAGTCTTTAACTGGTGGATCTAATGTAGTGAATGCAGATGTTATTGGTATAGAGAGACTAGAAGCGGCACTGAAAGCTTGGACGATGCCGCTACAATACCAATTAGCCAGCAAAAATCAATTTCGTGCTTGTTTTGAGTTGCGATCGCCTGAAAATGAAGAAACTGATTGGAAACTGGCATATTTTTTGCAAGCGGCTGATCATCCCGAATTTTTAGTAGATGCAGCAACGATTTGGCATCATCCAGTTGAACAATTAGTTTATCAAAATCGCACCATTGACCAACCGCAAGAAACATTATTGCGGGGTTTGGGTTTAGCTTCTCGATTGTATCCATTGCTTGCACCCAGTTTAGATGCTGAATGTCCCCAATCTTGCCAACTTACTCCTATGCAAGCCTATGAATTTATTAAATCCGTGGCTTGGCGGTTTGAAGATAGCGGTTTGGGTGTGATTTTACCGCCTAGTTTGGCAAATCGCGAAGGCTGGGCGAACCGCTTGGGGTTAAAAATTTCTGCCGAAACCTCAAAGAAAAAACAGGGGCGTTTAGGATTGCAGAGTTTGCTGAATTTCCAATGGCAATTAGCTATTGGCGGGCAAACTATTTCTAAAGCAGAATTTGATCGCTTGGTGGCTTTAAATAGCCCCTTGGTAGAAATTAACGGCGAATGGGTGGAATTGCGTCCCCAAGATATTAAGACAGCCCAAACCTTTTTTGTATCTCGCAAAGACCAAATGTCTTTGTCTTTAGAAGATGCTTTACGCCTGAGTACAGGAGATACCCAGGTGATTGAAAAATTACCAGTAGTCAGCTTTGAAGCATCTGGGGCTTTAGAAGAATTAATTGGGGCTTTAACTAATAATCAAGCAGTTGCACCTTTACCCATACCGAAAAACTTTCGCGGACAGTTGCGGCCTTATCAAGAAAGAGGTGCTGCTTGGCTAGCTTTTCTAGAACGTTGGGGTTTAGGCGCGTGTCTCGCCGACGATATGGGACTCGGTAAAACAGTGCAGTTCATTGCTTTTCTTTTACACCTGAAAGAACAGGATGTATTAGAAAAACCAACTTTATTAGTTTGCCCTACTTCTGTTTTAGGTAACTGGGAACGGGAGGTTAAAAAATTCGCCCCTACACTCAAAGTTTTAGAATATCACGGTGATAAACGTCCTAAAGGTGAGACATTTCAGGAAGCCGTAAAAAAACATGATTTAGTTATTACTAGTTATTCACTAATTCACCGGGATATTAAATCATTACAGGGTGTGGATTGGCAAATAATTGTGCTAGATGAAGCCCAAAATGTGAAAAATTCTGAAGCTAAACAGTCACAAGCTATCAGACAATTAGAAGCAACATTTCGCATAGCTTTAACGGGGACACCAGTAGAAAATAGACTCCAAGAATTGTGGTCTATTTTAGATTTTCTCAATCCTGGTTATTTAGGTAATCGACAATTCTTTCAGCGTCGATTTGCTATGCCAATTGAAAAGTATGGAGATGCTGCTTCATTAAATCAATTACGTTCTTTGGTGCAACCTTTTATTTTGCGTCGGCTCAAAACTGACCGTGATATTATTCAAGACTTGCCAGAAAAGCAAGAAATGACGGTATTTTGTGGCTTAACAACGGAACAAGCCGCACTTTATCAACAAGTAGTAGAAGCATCTTTAGCAGAGATTGACTCTGCTGAAGGATTGCAACGTCGAGGGATGATTTTAGGTTTATTAGTTAAACTCAAACAAATCTGTAACCATCCAGCCCAGTATTTAAAAGAAGCCAACTTAGCACAACATAATTCAGCCAAATTACAACGGCTAGAAGAGATGTTAGAAATAGCTTTAGCAGAAGGCGATCGCGCGTTAATCTTCACCCAATTTGCCGAATGGGGTAAATTACTCAAACCCCACCTAGAAAAGCAACTCGGACGCGAAATATTCTTTTTATATGGTAGTACCACCAAAAAGCAACGCGAAGAAATGATCGACCGTTTCCAACACGACCCCCAAGGTCCACCAATTATGATTTTGTCGCTCAAAGCTGGTGGTGTAGGGTTAAATTTAACCAGAGCAAATCACGTTTTCCACTTTGATAGATGGTGGAATCCCGCCGTAGAAAATCAAGCGACAGACCGAGTATTTCGCATTGGTCAAACTCGCAATGTGCAAGTACATAAATTCGTTTGCACTGGTACGTTAGAAGAAAAAATTCATGACATGATTGAAAGCAAAAAACAACTAGCAGAACAAGTCGTTGGTGCTGGTGAACAATGGTTAACAGAACTAGATACAGACCAACTCCGTAACTTACTAATATTAGACCGTAACGCAGTCATTGAAGAAGAGACAGAATAGAGAACATAAAATATTATTTCCCTCTCTGCACCCTCTGCATTTAATTTGCAATACATATTTCGTAATTATGACAAATACAACATTACAAGCAAGCCGGGAATGGTGGTCACAAAGATGGCTAGAATTACTCGATTCCTATCGCTTTAAAAAGCGGTTAGAACGTGCCAGAAACTATGCTCGTCAAGGCAATGTTCTCAGCATTGAATTCAAAGGCGCGAAAGTATTAGCCAAGGTGCAAGGTAGTGAAATTGAACCTTATACAGTTTCGCTTTCCCTTAATTATTTTAGCGATGAAGAGTGGGGCTATATCATTGAAACCATGTCTAAAAAAGCGGTCTTTGCTGCCAAATTATTAGCAGGAGAAATGCCCCAAAATATCGAAGAAGTCTTCACAGCTAATGGACTATCTTTATTTCCCTTTACCCTAGGTGACGTTCATAGTAAATGTTCCTGTCCTGATAAAGCCAACCCTTGTAAACACGTTGGTGCAATCTATTATCAGTTAGGCGACAGATTCAGCGAAGACCCCTTTGTCCTATTTCAATTGCGGGGACGGACTAAAGAACAAATCATTAGCGACTTACGCCAATTACGTGGTGCAAAATTAGAGCCTGAAGCAACTGCAACACTAGATCATCAACAAACAATTAATCACAATCAATATAATGTCAAAATTGATAATTTCTGGCAATATAATGAGCCACTAGATTCTTCTTTGGTAGTAATTACACCATCAAGTAACGAGACAGTATTAGATGTATTAGGGGCTATTCCGCTAGCCAAAACCGAGGAGAGTGTGATTAATTTAACTTCCAGCGATGTAGTAATGAAATATTTGGAGACTCTCTACAAAGAAGTTAGTCAAAAGGCAATGTTAGCAGCAATGAATGTGGGAGGAAGCTGATATACTCCACATCAGTCAAGTAGAGAATAGCTTGATTAATTGGTTGTATTGGTATTGAAAATTAGTGGTTGAATGTTATTGATAGGCAATCACCCAGTTAAATCAACATGGAAATTCAAACCAGAATTATCTCACTAGAACTTGCTGATGGCACAAATATTAAAGTTGAAGCCACACCCATTGGTGAACGCAAAGGCGTTTTGCAATCCCAAGATTTTCATCAAGTGACTACTGCTATTGAGTCGCTGACGAAAGAGATTTCCGAAACATTACAGAAAGTGAAGCCTGATAGAGCGACTGTGAAATTTGGTATAGAAATTGGCATTGAATCAGGTAAACTCACACCTTTAATCGTCAAAGGTGTTTCCACCGCAAATTTTGAGATTACCTTAGAGTGGATTAATAATTAAGCGATCGCTATTCTTATCCCCTACACAACTTTCAGCAAAAATATATCAACTCCAAGCATTTACTGGCCAAACTCTGCTCTAGCTTGCTCAACTAAATCTGCTGTGACTACATCTTTTTCTGCTTGACGTGCCAAATTCTCAATTCTGGCTTTCGCCTGAGCGCGAACAAAAAAGGGAATATTCTGTAACTTATCTTTGGCTTCGGATGTCCAACGCAAAGCATCAGTAAAATTAGATTCCTTCATATCCCTTATACCTCTTGATTTGCCTTGGTTACTTCCAGCTAGTCACAAAAATTAATTTAGATGGCTTTGAATCATTTCATCAATCAAAGCTTCCAAGTCTTTATATCTCTATGTCTATGTGTTTTTTAGACATCTTCATAATTAAACCAATACTACCAAAAAAAGGCTCTTGCTGTTATACAAGAGCCTTAAAAGCGTTCGATTGTCAGTGATGAAATAAAACTTTAGAACCTAGTCAAGTTCAGTCATGGTCATTGCTGGTTCATTCTCACGGTCGATACCTTTCTCAAAACCACCAGCAGCAGCGCGAGCGCGACCAGCGTGCCACAAGTGACCGATGAGGAAGAAGAAACCTAACACAAAGTGAGAAGTAGCCAACCACGCACGAGGTGATACGTAGTTGAAGGAGTTAATTTCGGTAGCCACACCACCCACAGAGTTCAAAGAACCCAGGGGAGCATGGGTCATGTATTCAGCAGCACGACGAGCTTGCCAAGGCTGAATGTCATTCTTGATTTTTTCTAAGTCAAGACCGTTAGGACCACGTAGAGGCTCTAACCAAGGGCCACGGAAATCCCAGAAGCGCATGGTTTCACCACCAAAAATGATTTCACCGGTAGGAGAGCGCATCAGGTATTTACCTAGACCTGTCGGACCTTGAGCAGAACCGACGTTAGCACCTAAGCGTTGGTCACGAATCAAGAAGGTTAAAGCTTGAGCTTGAGAAGCTTCAGCAGCAGTAGGCCCATAGAACTCACTGGGGTAAACAGTGTTGTTAAACCACACCATGCAAGAAGCGATAAAACCCATCAGAGAAAGTGCGCCTAAGCTGTAGGAGAGATAGGCTTCACCAGACCAAATGGATGCACGACGTGACCAAGCAAAAGGCTTAGTGAAGATGTGCCAGATACCGCCAGCAATACAAATTAAGGCAATCCAAATATGACCACCAATTACGTCTTCTAAGTTATTGACGCTAATAATCCAACCTTCACCACCAAAGGGAGCTTTGACTAGATAGCCGAAGATAACTGCTGGATTAAGAGTTGGATTAGTAATGACGCGAACATCACCACCACCAGGTGCCCAGGTGTCGTAGATACCGCCGAAGAACATTGCCTTCAGCACCAGTAACAACGCGCCACAGCCCAAGATGATCAGGTGGAAGCCGATGATATTGGTCATCTTGTTTTTGTCTTTCCAGTCATAACCAAAGAAGGAGGAATACTCTTCTAAGGTTTCTGGGCCACGGACGGCGTGATAGATGCCGCCAAAACCCAGGACTGCTGAAGAAATTAGATGAAGTACACCAACAACAAAGTAGGGGAAGGTGTCAATAACTTCACCACCAGAGCCTACACCCCAACCGAGGGTAGCAAGGTGGGGTAGAAGAATTAAGCCCTGCTCGTACATTGGTTTTTCTGGAACAAAGTGAGCGACTTCAAACAAAGTCATTGCTCCAGCCCAGAATACGATCAAACCAGCATGGGCAACGTGTGCGCCCAGCAGTTTACCAGATAAGTTGATTAGGCGGGCATTGCCAGACCACCAAGCAAATCCACTGGATTCTTGGTCACGTCCGCCGCCCATTACGCCAGTTCTATTAGAGAGCGTTACCACGTGGTAGTACCTCTTCGGGGAATACAAATTTTTCGTGAGGCTGATCTTGAGGGGCCATCCAAGCGCGGATACCCTCATTCAGCAAAATGTTCTTGGTATAGAAGGTTT